>NZ_JACJQM010000160.1:0-9602 GCF_014696655.1 Nostoc sp. FACHB-888
CCAAAGCTTACCCATTAATGAAACAACCTAGAAATCAATTACGCCGTCAATTACAGACTGCTTAATTTAACTATATCTTGGCTTATTTCAGTGCCATTCGGCTATTAACGACGAGCTTCATTTCTCACAACAAGACGAAGATTTGATGCTTGCTAATCCAAGTGATTTAGAATTACTGCTAGAATTTCTAGATTCTCCTAACACCCATATCTGGCAAAGAAGAACTTTAGTTTCCACGCTCTACGTACTTTGGTTCGATGCTAATCACGCACCGGACGAAAGCTCTCTAAGCAATGCCGAATTTGCCAAAAAAGTTGCTCAAGAAATTAATAAACGCAGATCACTGTTGATTGAATTGGGGGCCGACGAATCCGAAGAATTCGGCGAACCGCTTTGGTATTTAAGCAACTATCTTAAAATAGAATTTGAAAAACACAAACCCCTTCCACAGATAATCGTCGACGGGAGGCTTGATCCCATTGATCCGATCGTAACTCTTAGAGCTATTGCAAAAGTGTTTTGTGATCTAATAAAACGTTAGACCATTTCCAATTAGGACATTTGATTAGCAGTGAAATTTTGGAGAGCTAAACAGCTTACTTCAAAGAAATTTAAGCGACTGACATAGAGTTTGCCGTTGAACCTTTGAGCTAATGGAAGGGGAGAATCGAAAGAGATTTTACTTTTTTTGCGCCTGGTGGTGGTAAAAATTTGAAAGTCTGCGCGTTTATAGTTGGGTTTGCAGTTCTCTGAATAATTTTTTCGGTAGCCAGAATATTTAACCCTTCGCTGTTAACGCCGATTTGCATTTGCTTGAGAGTTGCAGTTGCTGGTTGGACAAGCCCACTGTAGCTAAATCCATCTTTGGCATCAGTGTAATTGTAGGCAGAGAACTCCTCGCCATCAATTATGCGTTTTTCTTCTTTTAACCCGGAATTGTTAGCCAAACCAAACTTTTGGAGAATTTCGCTTGATGAATCGCTTTGAGCAATTAATTTTCTAGTATTTTCAGGTACTTTTAGAAAAACGAAGGAGGATAAACCAATGAAGAATTCTTCTTTGAAAGCTGCATAGGAAATTATAGCGTATTGTTGCAATTCGGATTTGTAAATCCAAACTTGTTTACCATCGCAAATCACCAGGGTGTAAAGTTTTGTTTTTCCGCCTGGTTGGGTAAAGGTAATCTCGGAGCGGAACTTTCCATCTGATTTGGCGAGAGTTTTAGTTTGAACCTGAATATTTAAATCGAAACCGTCTTTCTTGGCACTCACCAAGGATTCAGATTCTGTCAGATAGCGATCACTCTGTAAAAAAGCGGTAATAGCTCTAGCTAGCAGTTCCAGATCAAGTTTTTCCTGAGCCTGACTGATGTTTGTCCCTTTGCTTGCTATAACAATACGGGAGCTAGCAGGCGGTATAGCATTAACTTTACCTCCCAGTATGGCAATAACACTAAAAAATGCGATCGCTTTTTGTGTGTGTTTCATGGGTAATTTGTCATTTTTTAAATTCACAACTAATGTCTATATTAATTTCTATATAAGTTCTGGGAGAATACCCTGGCTGCCAGCACCACCCTGCACCAAAAGTGCCAGATTACTAATGGTTGACAGTAGCCGTAGATGAAACGAACTGAACATCGAGGTAGTGTCTGATATCTTCTATTTTTTTGGTTGAGAGTGCTTTCTTTCTCAAAGATGCAACAACATTATTAGCTCTAACCAACGCCAGCCAAATATCTAGGCTGTCTGCAATTTTTGTAAGAGTTTCTTCTTGAGACGTCATCTCTTCTTCGAGGTGATTTGGGTAAAATATCCCCCCAATTAATCCCCAATCTGGGCGCTCTGCTTCTAAATTTAGACTAATGTAGCAGCTATCAATTGCTGTTATGCCGGATTTACGAGCAAGCTGTCTTACCTTTTCCTTTATCCTCAAATATTCTACTGGAATCATAATCTTTCCGTAACTTCAAATTGTCAGCATTCTGCAAAAGTATAGTCGGGCATTATCAAAAGCTAATTCCTCATCAGTTAGTTTATCCATGCTTGCAAATTCAACTATTTATATTTTTAATCATTCTTCATCAAAAATTAAAGCAAAGTGTCTTACAAACAGACTCAGTTACCATTTAATGAACGTGGACAATTGAACTTATTCTGATAATTCCGAACTCAGCCAAACAACAACTAATTGATTAGAGTTTCTTTAAGGAAACTAAACCATTGTCTTGAAAATCTATTTCTAGATGATATCCTGCCATGAGAGAAGTCCCAAGCAAAGGTTTATAACCAGCAGCTAAAACTGGAATTAATCTTTCTATACCGTCCCATATAATTGTTGCCAAATGTATAGATAATAAAGCTTGACTACCATCGGCTAACCTTGCTTCGGTACTAGAATATAAGGGAAGATTCATTGCACTTACTGCCTGTGATGGTAAAGTAAGATGGTCATTAAATCCAGTATCAATTACAAAATCCAAATTAAAATCTGGCTGCGAAGGTAAACGAAAAACTACTGGAACTATTGCCCTACCATCGATTACTTTTCCATAAATCATTCAGCAGTACGCTCCATTGCACCACCAAAACTTACAGCAACATCATAACCAATCCGTATAGTAAACAATCTAGCATTAGGGTTTTTCTGTTTTAACTTTAATGCTGTTTCTACACCAGTTGGATCTATCCCATATTCACCAGTTTCTGCATCAATCACAATCATCTTGCCGATATTGTCACCAGACTCGACATTTTGACGAATACCGTTTTCGTAAAACTGTTTAGCTCTTAGGGCTACTTCTTCTACACTCCAGAAAATTGATTGCATCACAATTTCACCAAATAATTGCTTCTTCAATTATTGTAGTTTCAGAACTAATAAAGGCGTTTATTGTTCTCAACAGGTGCGTTACAGCGATAGCATAACCGCCCGTCGCGCTCATACTGCCAAGAGCTTATCTGTGTATATAAAAGTACAAAAATAATGATAAAACTCGGAAGAAGAACTACAGTTGTTGTGGAAGAATAAGGCAGATAAGGCAACATTTAGGGAATTATATGGAATTTAACAAAGAGTTCGAGAATATACTTGATATCCCTGAAAATTCTATTACTTTACCTGAAAATTTTGATTATGAAATAGCTGAGTATATTGCTGAAATGGTACTAAACTCTAAAGAAATTGCACAAAAAGACTCTTCATATAATGGTTTTGGTCTTTTATTTAGAGAAAATAATATAGATTCAGAACAATATGAAAAATTAAGGGAAGACTTAATTCAGAATATAGAAAATATACTGCGTGATTACTATCTCAACAAAACACGCGGATATCTAACGCCTAAAGATGAATAGCAGTAGGCATGATTACTCCATATAGGACAGTGTTAGATCAGCCTAGTTTTCTGATGTGAGTTTTTCTAACTCATCCAAAAGCTTCAATATGCGCGTTCGATTCTTCTGAACACTGACTCCTTTATTTTTTTGTAGTCGCTTGCTAATTTCGACTAATCGTTTAGCTAAAACTCTATCTTGGGTTGTTTCTGTTTCAGGTGTTAGTTCTTTTATTTTCGTCTTGATTTCGCTCAAAGATAAATTTTCAGCAATAGCTATTTTGAGTAGTTCAGAACGTTGCTGTTCTGACTTAACTCGTGCAATTACTTGGGCTTTAGTGTACTCAATCTCGCCCCGCCTCAGTACAGAAAGAATATCTTCGGGAAGATTTAGCAAAGGAAGTCGGCTAGAGCGGAATGTTCCAGCATTGAAACGTCCTATTTGTGACAATACTGTTTCAATCTGCTCAAGTTGAATCAGAACGTTCTGATTCAATTCAATACCTCTTTGTTTAGCGTTGAAAGACTGGTGCAACATAGATACAACTTCACTCGGTTCTATTTCTAAAGAAAACGACAGAATCTCTAGGACTGCCTCAGTTTCTTCTATTGGATTAAGGTCTTCCCGTTGTAAGTTCTCCATCAAAGCTACTTGGAGAGCTTGTTTATCATCCAAGTCATGAGAGACAATTGGGATTTCACTTAGCCCCACCTCACGCGCAGCCCGTAGCCTTCGTTCACCAGCTACCAGCTCGTACTCTCCATCATGCAGTGGACGAACCAGCACTGGTTCCAAAATGCCATGTTCTCTGACTGACTGTACTAATTGGGCTAACTTTTCCGGGTCGAAGTAGCGACGTGGTTGTTTGAGTGGTAATCGAATCTTTTCAATTGAAACTGTAGTAGAAGATGAGTTATAAGAGCTACTAAGGTAGGCATCAACCGTATTTAGCTTTGGTGCTACCCGATTAGATTTTCTTGGTGGCATTAAACTTCCTCTAGTTTCTGAGCAATAGCTTCAAGGATTTGGACAGATGGGTGTTTAGGATCATAAACCGCCAAGGGCTGCCTTGCCATCGAAGCATCAGCAAAGCTAATTGTTCTAGGGATAGCCGGAAAAATTGGAGCTATAGGACTCAGTTGTTCATTGATGCCATCAAGAATAACTTTACCTTGGCTAGTACGGCTTTCGTGCATCATAGGAACTACCCCAGCAATCGTCAGACCTGGATTAATACGTTCTCTTACTTGGCGAATAGAATCTAGCAGCAGTTCTACGCCTAAAAAAGCTTTAAAGTGGGTTTGAATTGGTACAAGTACATGAGTGGAAGCTACCAAGCTCAGAATACTGAAAATTCCCAATGTGGGGGGGCAGTCAATCAGTACAAAGTCATAACTGTCTTGCACAGTTAATAATGTTTGCTTAAGTCTCCATTCACGAGCTATTACGGAATGAAGTTGTACCTCAACGGCACTCAAAATAATGTTACTGGGAACTAAGTCTACATTGTGTAAATTATGGTGGAGCGGTAATGGAGAATCTTTTAACAAAGAATCAGCGATGGTTTGCTTCAACTCGAATGGTTCTAAACCCATAAAAGCAGTCAGCGATGCTTGAGGATCAATATCCACTAACAAAACTCGATGTCTCCGTTTAGCCAGCTGATAACCCAAATTCTGCGTTAGGGTGGTTTTACCAGTTCCACCAGCTTGATTAAAAAAAGAAATAATCTTAAGGGACACAGCGTTCACTGATGAAGCAACTTTCGTTAGTTAGCTTAAGCTATTGCTATTGATAATTGTCTGGAATGTCACAATACTTACATACTTCCAAAATAGGGTTTCCGTTCTTGCTCTAGTAATAGACTGCATTTAAATTGTGGCTATTTTGGCACTGTGGCATAGATATATGGAGGAGAAAAGGAAAAAGTGATCACTTCTGATGTCTACCGCTTAAGAGGTGTAGGCGCATCTCTCATATCAAAATCATTTGCCTTTGAGATGAAAATAGTACACAAATTTTTGTTGTGGTTTAGGAAGAATCTGTTTTACTGTTCGTTCGACATCAACTTGGGTTTTACCACTAGCAATCGGCATAGCCTCAAAGAAAGCAAACCAGACATCATTTAAACCTATTTCTCGCCATTGCTTGCTATATTTTTTTGCATATATCTTACCTACCTCTTGGTAGTAAAGGTGCTTTAGCTCGGAGCTTTTCTCCTTGAGAATCCGTATTTCATCCCAATGTTCTTCTAAATTTTTTTGACTTTTTAAATAAGTCTTTAACTTGGCAATTTCAGGCGATTCAATTTCTGACACAGAGGCGGTTAGGGAAGTTATAATACCAAACCTTGTCTTCGCTAACTCATAATTTTCTTTAAGTGAACCCTGTACACCACGGCCAAAAAAGATGTTAGAAGACTTAAATATACCATCTGAGACAATTTTATCTTTGAAAGGTAGCAACACTGTCTCAACTAATCTTGGGAGGCTTGAACCAACTATTTCTTCAAATGGGCTATATAAGGACAGAACTCCATAAGCTTTAGGAGGCTCATCATTAGTCAGAAAAACTGTATACTTCTTCAAGTAACGAAAAACAAAAAATTTCCCTGGAATAAAGCCTTTCCAACTTTGAATAATAGAAATATTTTCCGGCGATAAATTGTTTATATTTTCTTGAATAAATCTATCAAAAAGTTCGGGATTTTGGTAAAGTTTATCTCGAATTTTTACTGTTGACTCAAAAGGATACCTTTCTATGTCCTCTGGCTTTTTTATACCAGGGGTTATCTGGAATTTTTGATTTGTGTAAACCAATAGGGGTTTAAAAAGGCTAAAGAAATAGTCGGCTTCTTCTTGCGGTAGCTGCATCTATAAAATCGATTCAGAATCTCCTTTTAATTAGGCTACCTTGTTTAGTAAAGAGACTCAATGCCCAACGTCACATCAATATTTAGTTAGTAGTTATACGTTATTAGTCATTCGTGGAATAGACGATTGAAAGTGCTTCTATCTCTGCCAATACCTCATGGCAGAGGTAGAAATTATATTGTTCGCGCCGCCCCTGTGTATTTGAGCATCTGTCAACGATTTTTCATCTGAAGAAGGCGGTTTTTCTATTTCTTGCCATTACATCTATGTTTATCTGTCTTCATTGAGGTACTTAAGCAGAGTTTCGATTTGCTGAACAGAATAGACATTAATCGGAAGCATGGGAGTATCAGAGCCAGCAAGGATAGCTATTACTCGATGAGTATTGTAGTCTATATTTTTGAGCTTTTGTATCAGGCGTAAACCCAGAGATGGAGTATTACACCGGGATTTGACAAAAGTTTCAATGTCGGAGCGGAATGTAACTTCGACACCAACCCCACCGGAAAACTTTAGAGCTTCAGAGAAAACAATTCCTGGCTCAACTATAGTTTGAGCTTTTGTCAAGGCAATGAAAAAGGTGGATTTAAAATCATCAGGCATCCTATGCAGTTGGGCTTTTGTGGTTGCCAATGCTTCATCACTCACGTATCCAAGGCTAATTTCTGAAGGTATGGGGCATTCTTCTAAATTAACCCGCGAACCATAGACATCACCCAAAAGCTGTTTTCTGCGTTTAGCTTCTCCCATACTTCATCCCCTGTTACTACCATGAGTGTCTAACTAGAATACTAGCCAATGCTGCAAAGTCCAAAGCGATCACACTTCGCTGTTATTGATTGAGAATGCAAAACTGCTCTCAAGTTTTGACAAGAGAGCAGTAGCAGCAAAGCGCGATAAATTTACATGGGGCTTCATAGATTCAATGCCCCGGTTACTGTATAGGTGGTTCGGTATGTAGGGATATACAGCTTACATGGTAGCAAGTTCCGAAAAAAAATCATGTTCTTTACAGAGAATTCATGAATCGCACCAGGAAGAAGCGGTAAACTTCATACCTCAATAGAAAATTCTACAATGATTTGTGTAGGTGCGAAGAGTCCTAGCCTTATTTCACGACTCCAAAGATGCGATCGCACGGATTTAGTCATTTGGCCCCATATCTAATAGTTCTTGACTTCTTTTTAGCAGTCGTTTAGCATCACTAGTGTCTATTTTATATGGATTTTTTAAAGGGACACCTATCTATGGCTACTGTAAAAAAGTTACCGATGCTGCTTACCTCAGCAGTGCTTTCTGCTTTTTCTTCGGGGCTGGAACCTGCACACGCACATGGGTTGCACTTACATTCAGATTCAGGACACTCACTTTCAACAATAGACCCGCGCTTAGGCTCAGATTCAATCTTCTATGGCGAACCACAACCTTTGGGAAATGGCTCTATGCGTACTTGGGTAAAACTTGATAATAATGCCAATCCCTCAGATATTGGTGTTTCATTTACTGAAGCAGCACTGTCCAGGTTGCCCACAGAATCCGACAATTTTGGAGAGTATCCCCTGAAGCTAACGCTCCTAGACGGGATCGGCAATTCGACATTTGAGTATGAGCTTCTGTTCCCAAAAGAGGCTGCGGCTACGCCGTTCACTCATATGTCGCTTAACTATAATCCGCTTGGACATGCACCGGCAGGAGTCACCAATGTGCCGCATTTCGATGTTCATTTCAATATGCTCACCCCAGAGGAACGTCACGCAATAACAGCAGATAATTCTGAGGAGTTTTTGCAAAAAGCGTACAAGATACCACCAGCAGAACTGATTCCTGATGGTTTTGCATTAGCACCTAATTCTGCTGAACCGCGAATGGGATCACATTATGGAGATTTCACCTCAGATGATTTTCAAACGCCATGGGAAAAGGCATTCATCTATGGGTTCTATGATGGACGGATGGTTTTTTGGGAACCGATGATCGCAAATTCTTTTCTTGAGACCAAGCCCAATACTACTACTCCTATCAAACAACCAACCTTTTATCCTAAGAATGGCTATTATCCAACTGCATACAGCGTAAATTATGCAGATGGAGAATACTCAGTGTCTTTAAATGGATTGACATTTCGTTCCTCTAAATCCGTCTCTGTCCCCGAACCCAATTTGACATTGGGAACATTAGCTTTTGGTGCTTTCGCTACAGGTTTTCTGCTAAAGCGAAGGAAAAAACAAACTGTGATGGGTAGCGCTTCCAACTGATTACAAACGTAAGCTTGTGACTGCGGGACTGGTCTATTCCATACGGTCTCTAATGTTGGATTTCATCAATTTGTATTAAGTATATAGGTTTTATTTCCCAAATCTTCGATCTGGCGTAGATATAGCGAAGACACTGTTGGCGAAATATTGCTTAACATTGTAAAGATGAAAAAATCAACCATTCAGGAGAAATTTGGGTTTGAGTCGGTCAAATAAAGCTTTCAGCCAGGAGTTTAAGTTCTGCAATGAATTGATTGAGCGCTTTTTGGGCTGTTTTATATCCTGAAGCCTGTCGCCCAGCTTTAGTTCAAATAAAATGCGATCGCGTATTGCTTCAAAATCTACAATGTCATGCACAAAGTTAATGGCTGACCGTTCCTTAAGCTCTAAATTTTCTTTTAGGGTTTTGTTGAAAGCCGCCTCACAGTTAACAGCTACAACTGCGGCGGCTATTGTTCAAATATTCTTCGCTCAATCTGCACCAAAAATCGCATCCAATTCTTGCGACGAAGCCTGACCTTGAACTATTGAAGCAGGTCTGATTGAATCAGCCGCTTCCCCCTCAAGCTCAGGCGACTCTAAAACATTACTCTTGTAAGCTGGGGCATTGACCGCTACAACTGGTGCAGTCAACGCTGGCTGTGACAAGACAAACTGTGGTTGTTCCACACCCATAGCCAAACGCATATAACTACCGTGTTTATTCAATGAGTCCTGCGCTTCCCAGCAAGCAAAACGGATCTGCTCTGGCGTAAAATTACCGCTCTTAAATCGCGCCACTGGCAAGAAAGCAGCCACCAAGATATCAGCCACCTTACGCTGTGCCTCATCCTTGGGCAACGAGTTCAAGTAATCAACCACCTCTGCTAAAACATCACCCTCATAAGGTTGAAGCCGCAAACTCAAAGACTTGCGTTTCTTTTTGCTTTGGTTCATTGACTTGTCTCCATCCCCAACAAATAATCAAACATCCCAAAGCAGTCCACCAGACGCGCTGACGTACTATACCTATACGTTTGCTCTGAATCTAAATTAAAAGTTTCTTGCACCTGAGTTATAAAACCGCTACCCCAAACCATCGGTATCATTGGCAATTTGTCGTCTTTGGGGATGTATTGACCAGTTCTCTCGTAAACACT
>NZ_JACJQM010000161.1:0-9458 GCF_014696655.1 Nostoc sp. FACHB-888
CGCTTTCACTTGGTCAGCACTGGTTCCTTTTTGCTAGCGAAAGCACCAGCCTGCCTTAGCGCTGCACCGGGGCTTGGGTGAGCGAAAAATTCTTCTACAGCTTTGGTCAGCCCAGCCGCAACAGCCGGATCGTGGCAAGCGTAGACATAGATAGGCTGCTGCACACCATTGACCAATCGCGTTTCTTGGCGATCGCCTAATTGTGGGTAAAATGTTCTCACCCATGTGCCAAGATGTCCCCGGTAGTGAGGGCCACTGATAGGGACTTTCTTTCCAAGTTCGCTCTCTGCAAAATTCACCACGCCCATCCACTTTTCTTGTGTGCTGGTAAGGGACTGTCTGTTGTAGTCAGCTATCAGATTGGCAGCGAAGTCTTTGCAATTCTGTTCCATGTAAGGGTTGAGTCTGCCACCGGTGAGTTCGGCTAAAGTCTTCATGGCCTGTACAAAAGTATGTAGCCGTTGCTCGACTGGAGGGAGGGCTGGGATAGGTGAATGAGTTTGAGAGGGAACACTTTTAATGGCTGCAACTAAATCTAAAATGATGGTTCTAACTTGTGCTGCGATTGTGGATTGCTGTAACATCATTGCGATTCTTAACGCCCCAAGAGCCGAAAAAACTCTCGCCTGGGATGTTTTTGATGGTAGACAGAGCATCTGTCGAGCATCCCTTAGCTCTTTACCTGTAAGGGTTTTAGTTTCTGTAGCTTGGAATTCCGAGTGATTAACTCTGTAGATTTCTTTGACTGCGGATTCTGTGACTGAAAAATATTCTGCAATCATTCCAGTAGTCGCCCAACCATTACCCTCCCAGACAGCGAACACTATTGCCTTGGCTTTGCTTAGAACCATTTCTGCGCGTGAATCATCAAGGTTAGAAAGTGCAGAAGTTCTCAATGAGGGAGACTCGATAAAAACATTTTGATTCAAAGGTAAATTCATATTGACTCCTAACTAAATTTCCAAATTTTAGATATTGATTTCAACACCACTTCTTAAGTCATATTTCACCTCAGCGAAAATTTCATTGATTAATGCTTTGTGTGTGATAATTAGAAATCTGTAGCGGGAGAAAAACTTCCGTGCGTTCATCTAAAGTAATGGCATTCCTTTAGGTGAACGCTTTTGTATTAACCAGAAAGGTGGGAATTGGAGGGGGAAAGGGGAAAGGGTAAAGGAAGGAGGAAAGACTTTTCTCAATACAGTACAGAGCAAGTATTTTTAAATATGGATGTTCCCATTACCCTTTAACCCTTCTCCTTTTTCCCTATTATTTACGGTCTAACTCCTTACTTCCTTCGCCATTGTTTGCATCCTTAGTTAATGCGGTTAACTGACGGTTGAGAATATTTATCTGCTGTTGGTAAAAGTCAATTTCAGTAGTGATTTGGTGGAATAATTCTTCTGGTGTAAGCGGTTGGATTTGATCTTCTTGCAAGTACGATGTTTCGTTAGAGTTTTTATTAGGCATCAGCACATAGCGCCAACCATCATCAAATTGTTCAGCCAACTCTGTACTCAAAGGATAGTAATAAAGTCCCAGGATGATGCCCTGTTGTGTACGCTGTTCCAAGTTAAAGCGAGGGTAGGGCCAGTGTTGTGGGATCGAGATTGTGGGTTGCATAGATGAATAGGTGAATGAAGGGAAAATGAGAGAAGAATTCAGGAGTCAGAATGGGCTAAACGCCCCGCTACCGCTAACAGAAGTCAGAATTTCGGGAAGAGGTGGGAAAAAGAGGAGAAAGGAAGGCAGATTTTATTAACTTCTGCACCCTGCTCTTTGTTTCTTTACTGACTCCTGACTCCTGGATTCTGACTCCTGAATTACGCCGTTACTAACTCCGCTCTTTCCAGCAGTCGTTGCAATTTATTACCAGTTAGCTGTTCTAACGGTTGCTCTAAAAAATATTCATCAAAAATGGATTTACCACCAGTAGACACGTTCACCATCGATAGCGATTGCACTACATCCATTGCAGAATCACAGGCTATGCGCTGGGTTTCGTCTGCTGCGCGTGTTAACCACCAGTTACTGTCAGTCTGCCCTACTTCGCCTAGTTTGATATCGTCGTTGTAAATGCCGTCGTTGAGGATTTCGTAACCGTAATTCTGGCACTCGTTGAAGATATGCGCCATGATTCGGTTTTCAGTAGTGCAGGGTGTTGCAAGTTGTTCCTGCACAGGTAATGAGCCATCTTTGTAGTGAGTGCAGATGAAGCGATCGCAACGCATTGGGGTATTGGCACGAAATACTTCTTTGTCATTGACCATGACTACCCAGCGTTGGGTTAAGTGGTTGTCGTCATAGCTGATGCTGGCTACCAGTTGATTACCAGCGTAATATTCGTGATGGTCAAACGAGATTTCGACTATTCTGAAGGGTTCGGGAGCTACAATTTGGGCTTGGTCAGCGATGTAGCCGTCTAGTTCGGCTTGAGCGAGGGCTTGTTCGTCGGGGGCAGCGAGGGTGACTTTCTGAATCTTGCTTGCCTGATAGTTAACAATGGCCGAAATCCAGGCATCCTTACAGCGTTTGTCGCTTACTTCGACTGTGCAGGCGATTTCGCTGTAGATTTGCTTGAGTCGGGCAATCGATTTCAGTTGCAGCTGTTGTTGGCTGTAGATTTGGTGTGTCATTATATTGGTTACGCCATCTGTATGGTGGATGTTTTGCAAAAGCGATCGCTTCCAATTTGCGAGAGAGGTGCGGTCGCTTTTTGCTATCTATAAATGTAGCGACCTCGCTACATATTTGTCAAGCTTGCATATTAATTGTTATGGCTGCTATATTTGAAGGAATCGCTTTAAGTAAGCGATCTAGCTATAAAAGCATTAGTGGAGGAAACTATGAGAGTAAGGAAAACAAAAAAAGACTCTCAAAAGATGATTCGTTGGCGGCTAAGAATATTAATGGCAGAGAAGAAAATCAGCAATAAAGAACTTGCTGAACTTTCGGGTATCCACCCAACGTCCATTTCAAAACTGAAAAACGCTGATGAAATTGAACAGATCAGTGGGAGAGTTTTAAACAGTTTATGTAATGGTTTAACAAAGGCGTATCAAGCCGCAGGTGATAACCGAATAATTACACCTGGGGATTTGTTTGACTACACTTTTGATCATGATGGCGACCCTACAACTGGGGATATTCAATCAAAAGGTTTACAAAAAGCCGAAAATGAGCAATTATCTAATCCTGGTAAACCAGCTAAACCTAATACTCAGGTATTATGGTTAACACCTAATAAGGAGGCATCATAAGTATTTTTGTTCCTGAGCATACTTAAGCTAGAAGAGGTGGAAGCATGAACACCCCACCCCGTAAGCGCAAACAAGCTACCTCTGCCGCATTAAGCAATCCAGAACTGCCCATCAACTCAGACATTACCCCTTCAGAAAACCCAGCTTCAGCAATCATCGATATTGCTGCTGTTGAAGTACCGGAACTAACCGAGCAGGAGCAAAGCGATCGCCTGCACTTGGAGCGTAGGGTAGAACGAGCGTTCTTTGAAGCAGGGAAGGCATTGACTGAGTTACGCGATCGCAGATTATATCGTTCCACGCACAAAACTTTTGAAGATTATTGCCGCGAACGCTTTGGTTTTAGCCGCAGACAGCCCTACCATTTAATAGAAGCTGCGGTTATTTTTGATAATTTGGTGGAAAAATGTGAACGTTCCGTTCACATTCTGCCGACTAATGAGTGGCAAATCAGGCCACTGTCCAAGCTTGACCCGGACATTCAGCCCGAAGCATGGGAGCAAGCTGTAGAGTCTGCCAACGGGAAAGTACCCTCACACCGGATCGTCAAAGATGTTGTGCAGCGCATCATAGAGCGTACCCAAGTACCTAATACTTACCAAATCGGTGAAGTCTGCCAAATCTTAGTTAAGGACAACCCGGAACTTAGAGGAAAGGGTGGGTGTTGGGCAATTGTCAGCGCAGTGAATGACTTTAGTTGCACCGTGAGAATGTGGGATGGCGAACACACAGTTGGGTTGCAACACCTGAAATCATACGATTACTTGCCCCAAGAGTGTGAGCAGATGCAGGTGATTTGCAATCGCATCAGTCGAGTGTATTCAGACTCACTGGAAGAGACAGCCAAAAATCTGTTGCAGTCGTTGGGTAAAGTGAATCGTCCTTATTTAACGGCTATCGAAGAGAAATTGTTGAGTTTGATTGAGCGAGAATACGGGCTTATAGATCAATCTCCACAAACTCATAGACAATAATAAATACACATCTTATGATTGTGAAATCAGTTCAATATTTGGCAAGTCGAAGCGGGGTCAAAAACCCTGGGGATCTGCCAAAATCGCCAGAACCTTGACAAGTAAATAGTTTCACAGTTTCAGTGCCAAGGGGAGTTAAGAATTAGTCGCAATAAGAGCGGCTGAAATCGACCTATTTTTGAGGTTCGCCAAAACGCTTCCCAGGAAGCCTGCTCTGTAACAGTTTCAGCACCGAGCCGTTTCCACTAACCAAATCCCCTCACGGGGACTGAAACAACCTCTGGACTTGGATACTTTAGCCGTTCGCCTGGGTTTCCACTAACCAAATCCCCTCACGGGGACTGAAACGCTCGATGCCCCCTTTGCTTCTATTTCTGCAAGCTTTAAGTTTCCACTAACCAAATCCCCTCACGGGGACTGAAACGTGTAAACGAACCATTTGATAGAACCGGACATATAAGTTTCCACTAACCAAATCCCCTCACGGGGACTGAAACGCTGTATGCGTCGAGCGCTTGACGATAACGCAGCTAAGTTTCCACTAACCAAATCCCCTCACGGGGACTGAAACAATTTAAGTATTCACACAAGTTTCGCCAGCTATAAAGTTTCCACTAACCAAATCCCCTCACGGGGACTGAAACATGCCCCCTTGATTTGCACTTCAAATTCTCGTGCGATGTTTCCACTAACCAAATCCCCTCACGGGGACTGAAACTCGTGGTTATTTGTTCGCCAAATAATCTCACCTGGGTTTCCACTAACCAAATCCCCTCACGGGGACTGAAACTTTTTTGTTTATATTAAATCATTCGGCTAAAATCAAGTTTCCACTAACCAAATCCCCTCACGGGGACTGAAACTTATAACAACAAGCTTGTCCATAAGCTTGATAAATGTTTCCACTAACCAAATCCCCTCACGGGGACTGAAACACTGCTTAATCAACCTTTCTGCAAGGGCTATATCAAAGTTTCCACTAACCAAATCCCCTCACGGGGACTGAAACATAAATATTTGAGTGAGTTGTTCATAATCATCTTCCAGTTTCCACTAACCAAATCCCCTCACGGGGACTGAAACAAGAAATTCTCGACATTCTCGCGCATGGCAATTTGGTTTCCACTAACCAAATCCCCTCACGGGGACTGAAACTTGTAATCAGTGACAGCCTGTACATAATCCTTGATGGTTTCCACTAACCAAATCCCCTCACGGGGACTGAAACTAGATTACCCATCTCTGTCGGTTCTGCTTGACTCAAGTTTCCACTAACCAAATCCCCTCACGGGGACTGAAACTCAGCAGGAGAAAATAGAGCTTCTGTATTAGCTGGAGTTTCCACAAACCAAATCCTCTCACGGGGACTGAAACTCACCAACAAGCGTAATAACCGTACCTTCACCCCAAGTTTCCACAAACCATTACCCCGTAAGGGGACTGAAACATAAACAAGAAATATTTCTCGTATGCTGCTGGATAGTTTCGACAAACCAAATCCCCTAACGGGGGCTGAAAACTGGGGGGCTGATGTTAGGTATCGGTTGACCTGGAGGGTTTCGACAAACCAAATCCTCTAATGGGGGCTGAAAATCTTCAAATTAAGCAAGCCTTTCCTGGCACAATTGATTAACAACTCTTTCGATTTCTTGTGTCATCCAGTCAGATCCGGTCTGTTGGTAAACCTGAACTAATGATTGGTAAAACCACAAAGTTTTTTCTCGACCAGCACTAAAATTAGTCCAGACGACATCTCCACATTGTTGCCAATCAGCTAAAAGCGATCTGGAATTATGTAGTTTGTCAGCCAGAGAAACCAAGCGTACAGAAGGTGAAGCAGAACGGAGATTATTGAGGTAACACTGCTTACGTTCTTGCCAGGGAGGTTTAGGAGGTGTGTCCCACTCAGTACAGCCATCGATAATAGCTAAAACTGTTTCACCAAAGAGTCGATGGATATCTTCACGAATGGGTTTGCCGCCTTGGTCTTCGACTGCATCATGCAAAAGAGCAGCGATTGCTTCTTCTTCCGTGCCTCCAGCTTCTAAAACCAAAGCTGCGACACTCAACAAATGTGAAATATAAGGAACGCCGCTAATCTTACGTTTCTGTTTAGCATGAAGACGAGTCGCGTAGATTAGTGCTGATTCAAATCGTTCAGTCAGTTTTGATGGGTTCATAGTGATTGTCAATTGTGATAAAGCTGAAATTGGGTAGCGACATCAGCAGCAAAGCTTTGCCGTAAATCCCAAGGTGTTAAAACTTCAACTTTTGGTTGCCATGCCCGCAGACGCATGACTAAATTGTTATCTCTGTGTTCGTTATCTCGATATCGGATACGTGCTTGATAGTAAGCGTCTTTTGGCGAACGCTTGGCAAGGACTTTTAGTAAATCTTGCTGTTGAGGTTGTTTAATTTCACGTTGAATTAAACGTTGTACTTGCTGGTAGCTAATTTCTTCAAAAGTATCGTGGCGTTCAGTACCTTTAACGTAGCGATTGCAGAATTCCCGGTCAAATCGGAGTAACATCAGTTGGGAAGGCAAGTAGAAATCAAATCCCCATGCTTTAGACATCTCCAAAGCGATATCATCTGGGTCTGGTAAAGACTTCTGTTGATATTGCTGTTGTAAATTTGAGGGCAGTTTCGGGTCTGTCCACTCTAAAGCAACCAAACTCCGAATGTGGTCAAGGCGAAAATTATACCAGTTAGTATCTTTTTGAGGGCTTTCGCCATAGGCACACAGATAAACTGCCCTCTGTACGTAGTAGATGCATACTGGGTAAACGATACAATCAACGTTATTACCAAGTTTGGCACTACCATAAGTTAGTTTGACTGGTGGAACTGGAGTTTTAGCCCAAAGTTGTTTTAACTCGTATTGCCAATCATCAACTTTATCTAAAGTGCTACGAGGAATCACATAATCGAGTTTTAAGAAGAAACGTTGTACTCCATTGATTTTTTGGGAGTGATTTTCTGCCAACCCTACCAAATCTTCATGCATGAAACTCAATTCATAAGCACCGATTTTAGCAGCACTTGCCTCATCTTTTGTAGTTACGGGCCGTGGTGGAAACTCGCACACCCGATAGTATTTTTCGTATTTGTATACAAGCCAGCCGAGTTTAGCTAGAATTTCCAAATCACCCTGTAGAGAACGACGAGTTACGCCAAATAAGCGCCGTTGCAATAAAGTATCCAGTTCAGATTCACCCATGCCTGTGTGAGCAAGGATTAATTTTCGCCAGTGGGTAGCAACTATCCCTGTTTTTTCACTAAATAACCATTCGGCTACGGTTTTGGCACAGGGACAATCAGAGTCATGTATGGCAGGAATTTCTTCTCCTTTAGGATGTGTAGAACTAAAGAATGCATTTCGCCAGTCTGCGTAAGAGAAAGAGTCATCTAAAACCATACGGTCTTGATTATCTCTATACAGCGATGCTCCTTCGGAGCCGTATAACGAACGCAGCCACACCCACAAGCGAATTGCTCGTATTAAATTTTGCTTGAGATACCCGTGTCCTAAGCACTGCAATAGTTCTATGTCAGGAATATCTTGAAAAACTAGTTCAGACACCAGCCGAGTCTCGATAAAAATAATAATACCAAGATACAGCATCTTGGAAGACACTTCTTCCAAGTGCGTGTATGATGTACGCATTATATAAATCTAAAGGTAATGAGTTCTTACAAAATCGAGCTAAAAGAAGGAATTTTACGGATAAATTTTGGTGAACCGGCTCAAAATGACCAGATTGTGCGCGATGCCGCAGCCCGATTGGAGGAAATGGCAACATCAGGAGAACTCGCGGGAGGGCCACTTCTAAAGATTAATGGGCCTATTTCTATTCCTGTAGCGTTTGTTCTAGCACATAAGCTTGCTCATATATATGGTGCTGTTGCTTTTTACGATCCCAAGTTATGTAAATATGTCATTTCTATCACACACAATCCATCGTATAAACTAGGGGACTTAATAGATTGATATTTGACTGATGGAGGAGATGGGTGTAGCTAGCAAGAAATTTTATGACAACGTATCACATAAGTCTCGAAGGCGACGTTTTGAAAATTGGGTTTAGTGCAACACTTGCTACAGGCGACCAGATTGTGCGAGATGTAGCGGTGCAGTTGGATGCAATGATTGCTTCGGGTGAACTTTCTGGTGGTTCCCTGATTAAAATTAATGGACGCACATCAGTACTGGTTAGTCAGGTATTAGCTGATAAATTATCTAAATTGTATGATGTGATCGCTTTTTTTGACCCGAAGATTGGCGACAAAGGGCTGGATAGGTATGTAATTACCATCAGCAAACACCCAAGATATATAGTAGGGGATACGTTAGATATAGTGCGATCGCAGCAACATTCAAGTATCAAAGTTGTGCTGTGTGGGTTTGCGAATACAGGAAAGACTTGCTTTCGAGATGGTTTAAAACAGACGTTATTGCAGATTTCCAATGCACCAGAGTCTTATTTCATCTCTGGTTGTCCAGATGGTGATGGTTCTTGGTATGGGGAAACTGCACGGCGCGATTTGGATTTGGCGAAAAAGTTAAAAGCTGAATACAAGGCTAGATTTACCTCAGAGTTTGCCCAATTGAAAGCCCAAGAAGTCAAGAGTATTAATACACCAATATTTATATTTGATGTAGGTGGGAAAATATCTGAGGAAAATCGCTTGATTATGTCCCAAGCGACTCATGCGGTAATTTTGGTGAAGGATGAGTGTGAGATTGCACCTTGGCAAGGATTTTGTCAGTCTTTAGGTTTGCAAGTGGTGGCAATTATTTCCAGTGATTATGAAGGTGTAAGTGACGCGATCTTGGAAGAAACGCCGATTCTGAAAGGTAGTGTTCATCGGTTACAGCGTGGGGAGGATGTTTCTAGTCGCCCGATGGTGCAAGCATTGGCGCGTGTTTTGGTGGGTTTAAATTGAGGTAAAGTAAAAATGGCAAAGATGAGTTCTGTTAGTGTAGCGATCACTTGGTGTTTGGCTTGGGGTGATGAGCGAAAACCTAAATATGATTTGCCAGTCTTACAAAAGATGCACCAAGCATTGAAAATTAGGGAACAAGTTGCAGAGGAATTTCAGGAATTAGTTGATGCAGTAAACTCATATCTTGCACCTGGAAATAGTAATGTCAATTCCATGACTAAGTGCTAAGGGTCGAAGCCGTTCAATATCCAGTAGTAATAAAGACAGGATTAAATGA
>NZ_JACJQM010000162.1:0-9449 GCF_014696655.1 Nostoc sp. FACHB-888
AGAGACCATTTATAAAGTAAATCTTTAGACGGCTAGACGACGTAGCATAATTCGAGTCATAACGGCATATATGGCAGCCTCACTCATTTCAGTCAGACGTTCATAATCTTTACTCAAACGATGGTACTGGTTAAACCAGCCAAATGTTCTTTCTACTACCCAACGCTTGGGTAAAACTTCAAACTCTTTATTAGTACGGCGCATGACTTCAACATGAGCTTGAATCATCAACCAAACAGCCAGTGCAAACTTATCACCGTCATAGCCTGAGTCAACCCAGATGACTTCAACTTTTTCTAATAACTCTGGCCGTTCCTCCAGCAGTTCCATCAAAGCATACGCTGCAAGCACTCTCTCACCAGCATTACCCTCGCTCACAACCACTTTGAGCAATAGTCCCAGGCTATCAACTATTGTTTGCCGTTTTCTTCCCTTAACTAGCTTTCCACCATCAAAGCCGTACACATCCCCCTTTTTTCAGTCGTTTTTACCGACTGACTATCTGCCGCGATCGCTGTTGGTTGTGTTGACCTACCTAGTTTCTCCCTCAGTTTGTCACGTAGTGTATGGTTTAATTCTTCCCAAATTCCGTATTTTTGCCATTTGCGATAATAGCTGTAAACCGTTGAACTTGGTGGAAAGTCTCCTGGTAGCATGTCCCATTGACATCCCGTTTTCAAGTGATAGTATATTGCGTTGCATACTTCTCTCATATCAGTAGTCCTTGGATGTCCCCCAGATTTAGCTGGTGGGATTAAGGGAGCTAGAATAGCCCATTCTGAGTCACTCAGGTCGGTAGAATAAGCCTTTCGAGTCATTGAACGCTAGGTAAATGCACTGCCTCAAAAGTATTTTATCGTTATCATTTCATTTGATTAGTCACCTTTAGATTTACTTTATAAATAGCCTCTTACTTCTCTGTAGGATTAAACTATCGAGCTTCGGGAACCTCCGCAACGCATCGGCTTTCCTACGAGATTTAAAGTTTTGCACTTTATTAATCCATATTCCTTAATAGAGCTAATTAGATCAGGTATTGCATCTATCTTCGGGAATGTAATTAAATTAACCAACCTTTTAAACGTTTGGCTATGTGGGGACGGCGTAATTTCCGCATGGCTTTGCTTTGAATTTGTCGCACTCGTTCACGAGAAAGATTGAACATATTGCCAACTTCTTCTAAGGTACAGGGTTCGCTGGTTGTCAAACCATAGCGTAGAGAAATCACATCTTTCTCTCGTGGAGTTAGCACGTCACCCAAAACTTCCCAAATCTCCTGACGCATCATGTTTTCATTCATTTTTGCTTCTGGAGACAGGTTATCTTCATCTTCTAGCAAATCCATCAATTCCGTGTCTTCTTCTTTACCGACGCGGTGGTTGAGAGAAAGTGCTTGACGCCTTAGTTGTTGTAGTTGGCGTAGTTGTTGCACGCTAATTTCCAAAGTTTCTGCCATTTCTCCTTCGGTAGGATTGCGACAGAGTTTTTGTTTGAGTTCCCGTTGGGCTTTTTTCAGCTTGTTAAGCTTTTCAACAATATGAATAGGTAGTCGGATTGTCCGCGCATCGTTAGCTATAGCTCTGGTAATCGCTTGTCTAATCCACCAATAGGCGTAAGTAGAAAATTTATATCCTTTATCTGGATCAAACTTTTCTGTAGCGCGATTTAAACCCATTGCTCCTTCCTGAATTAAATCCAGAAAAGGTACTCCCCGATTCAGGTATCGTTTAGCAATAGAAACCACCAATCTCAGATTCGAGCGAATCATTTTGCGTTTCGCTACTCTACCTTGATACAAGCGATTTTCTAATTGCTTTTCCGTCATTTCTAGCTCGGAAGCCACTTCTGCCTTGCTAGGTTCCTGTCCTAGTTTTAATTGTAACGCTGCTTGTAATTCCCTAATTTCCTCTAGAAACCTAACTCGCCGCGCTAACTCTACCTCTTCATCAGCTTTTAAGAGCGGATAACGGGCCATCTCTTTAAAAAACGCGCCGACGGCATCATCATGCTCAGTTTTATTGTATCCCGAAGGACGAGCCGCGGCCATCGCATCCCCGTCACGTTCGTCTGAGTCAAGATTTTCTACTACAATTGGAGATTCTTCATCTGCCACTACATCTAAAATATCGAGTAATGGTTCTTCAATATCAGCAGTGTTCTCCAGTATTTCCATTTTTCCCAATTCAACAATATTCATAGTTTCCTTTAGGGATTGTTGCTTTGTTTGGTACATAATTTAGTTACAGCTACTCGTTTGAAGCTTGGTAGTTTTCCCTAAGGGACGAATGCACCCGTTTATATATATAGCGAAATACAGGCTTATGCTAATTTAGCTTCAGGAATATAAATTGGCATCTACCTACCACCGACGGGTTACAGTTAGATACAACCCATAACCAAACTGGCCTTCGCACCCAATAAAACTTTCTTTTCAGGCTCCTAACAGATTATATTCTTCATTTTTTTCTTAATTACCAAATATGTCAAACCCCCACCTCAAACTTTCTCAACTTTAACAAACATAAAAATATCAACTAATCATTCAAATCCCTTAAAGTTTCATATATTTTTCTAAAGATTTTTAATGCTTAGAGGTCAAAAACCGTTAGGTAAATTTAAAACCTGCTGCTGGGGTTATGCGCTCATAGTTTAAAGTTACCTTGACGATACAAATTATAATAATGGCAGCTTAATTTCGAGATATTCTTATTTGTATAAAAGCATCTCATATACACAAAGGGTTGAATATCTATCGATAGGCGGAAAAAGGCTACTCCCTATTTAGTAGTTGGAGTAACTTTTGTAGATTTAGCCGAGATGCTTTTATTTGTAGAGTAGGCACCAAATATTTATTGCACGTATAGAAGAGACATATTTGTCTAGTAGATTACATAAGAGGAAACTTATCAAGTATTATGAAGAATAACAGTATTGAGAAATACAATTTACGTCTAACGAAGCAAAAAATAGAGTTAAGTAAGCCAGGTTAATTGTGATCAGCTATGTGAGTAAAATGTCTAGCTATAAAGCCATAAACTATGTATATTAATGACGTTAATTTATCTCCTATGATGGTGGCTGAACCTGGGGAATCATATCAGTTAAATGCAACTGTTAATAGGTGGGTTGAAGTACTGGTAGACTGTCCAGGAAGTACAGGACTATTTACTTATCGATTGCCAGCCCAGTTAGAAATAAAACCAGGGGATATTTTAAGCGTGCCATTTGGGGCACAACAATTAGGAGCGATCGCCATTCGATTACTGGCACAACCAAATGTCGATTTACCACCAGAAAAAATCCGGGAAGTAGAAGATATAGTCAGCGTTGGATTTTTCCCAAGTGCTTATTGGGAATTACTCAATCGAGTTGCTGCATATTACTATACGCCCTTAATTCAAGTGATCCGGGTTGCTCTGCCACCAGGTTTACTGGGGCGATCGCAGCGTCGTATCCGTCTTGTTGGAGGCAGGGAGGCAGGGGGGAGTAGTTATTTACTGGCATCTCCTAATCCTTTAGCTTTTTTGACTCCTACTGCGCGGCAAGTTTGGGAACTTTTGCAAACGCAACCAGCGGGAGACTACAGCTTTGTCTACCTCCAACAAAAAGTCAAATCTGCCTATCGCGGAATTCGGGAGTTGCTGCGATTTGGTTTAGTAGAAAGCTACTTAGAACCACCACGACTAACTCGACCAAAGCTGCAAAAAGCAGTCACGCTTACAGGTACAATTGACCACGAATTAACTACTCGCCAAAGAGAGATTTTGGAAGTGCTGCGGCGGCATAATGGCGAGTTGTGGCAAAATGAATTACTACAAATTTGCAATGCTAGTTCTTCTATCCTCAAGACGTTGGCACAAAAGGGTTACATTGTCATTGAAGAACGGGAAGTATTGCGAACCGAACAGGGACCAGTATTAGCAGGCGATGGGGCGAAATCTTTAACTGTTGCTCAAGCTAGCGCTTTAGAAACAATCCAGACACTAAAGGGGTTTGCAGAAGTTTTATTGCATGGGGTAACAGGTTCAGGAAAAACAGAAGTATATTTGCAAGCGATCGCACCCCTCCTCAACCAAGGCAAATCCGCCCTTGTTTTAGTCCCAGAAATTGGACTCACACCCCAGCTAACCGATCGTTTTCGCGCCCGCTTTGGTAATAAAGTCAGCGTCTATCACAGCGCCCTCTCCGATGGTGAACGTTACGACACTTGGCGGCAAATGCTCACAGGAGAACCCCAAGTTATTATTGGTACGCGCAGCGCCGTTTTCGCCCCTTTGCCCAACTTGGGTTTAATCATCTTAGATGAAGAACACGACAGCAGCTTTAAACAAGACTCACCCATACCTACCTACCATGCCCGTACCGTCGCCCAGTGGCGAGCAGAATTAGAAAATTGTCCCTTGGTGTTGGGTTCCGCTACCCCTTCGTTGGAGAGTTGGGTAAGTGTGAGGAGGCAGGAAGCAGGGGGCAGGGGGCAGGGGGCAGGGGGAGCAGGGGAAGAATTCTTAACTCCTAACTCCTCACTTAGCACTCTTTACCTCTCACTCCCCGAACGCATTAACTCTCGCCCACTACCGCCGGTGGAAATAGTGGATATGCGGCAAGAGTTGCAGCAGGGAAATCGTTCTATATTTAGTAGATCGCTGCAAGAAGCTTTGCAAGAATTGCAAGAGAGAAAACAGCAGGGAATTTTATTTATTCATCGGCGGGGACACAGTACTTTTGTATCTTGCCGCAGTTGTGGATATGTGTTGGAATGTCCGCACTGTGATGTGTCGTTAGCGTATCACCACACCGAAGAAAAAGCGCCGGAATTATTGCGCTGCCATTATTGTAATTATGCGCGATCGCATCCCAAATTTTGCCCTGATTGTAGTTCCCCTTACCTAAAATTTTTCGGTAGCGGTACTCAGCGAGTAACGCAGGAACTAGCGCGACAATTCCCAGAGTTACGCTTGATTCGTTTTGATAGCGATACCACTCGTAACAAAGGCTCACACCGTACCCTACTCACCCAGTTTGCCAACGGCGAAGCAGATTTATTAGTGGGTACGCAAATGCTCACCAAAGGATTGGATTTACCCCAAGTGACACTTGTGGGCGTTGTCGCCGCCGATGGATTGCTAAATTTATCAGATTATCGTGCCAGTGAACGGGCTTTTCAAACCTTGACTCAGGTAGCTGGACGTGCTGGTAGAGGTGATGATCCGGGTAGGGTAATTGTACAAACTTATACTACAGAGCATCAGGTAATTGCAGCAGTGCGATCGCACGATTATCACTCTTTCTCCCAAGCTGAGTTAGAACAACGCCAAGCCCTCAATTATCCCCCTTATGGGCGGTTAATTTTGTTGCGCTTAAGTAGTCTCGATCCCATTCAAGTGCAAAATACGGCGCAAATAATTGCCACAACCTTGAGTACAGAAGAAGAATTCGAGATATTAGGCCCAGCACCAGCAAGTATTTTGCGGGTAGCTAATCGTTATCGCTGGCAGATATTGATTAAATTCGCTCCCGATGCATTGCCACAGTTGCCAGATTGGGAAGAAGTGCGATCGCTTTGTCCTTCGTCTGTGAGTTTAACTATTGATGTAGACCCATTAAGTATTATGTGATTGTTAAACTCCGTATATAATTACGCATAAAAATCTTTTTTTCCATTCGCCATAATTAGCTGATTTTGATGTTTATCTCAAGCGTGGTAATTGAGTCGATCTATGCATTATCAATCTTCAGATAGATGAAGCAGATTGAAGTATCATCTATTAACAAAGTTCAGGTATACATATTAAAAGAATCTTGCATGATTTGGTGCCAAACTTACTTGCATATTGACAACACAAACAAAAATAGACTTTGCCAGCACCAGTTTACAGGTTACGGTGATACTTTTAAAGATTTATTACTTTTTACGTAATTATACTGTGCAAAGTTGATGATTTAGATAGTTCCCTTAAAAGTCATGATTTTCTGCAAAGTTACTTTCATCTTGACAGCATAAACAAAAATGAACTTTGCCAGCAGTAGTTAACCATTTACGGTAATAATTTTGAAGATTTATTGCT
This sequence comes from Nostoc sp. FACHB-888, assembly GCF_014696655.1. Taxonomy (NCBI): domain Bacteria; kingdom Bacillati; phylum Cyanobacteriota; class Cyanophyceae; order Nostocales; family Nostocaceae; genus Nostoc; species Nostoc sp. FACHB-888. The sequence goes on from NZ_JACJQM010000162.1 coordinate 6,066, forward strand.
TTTTACGTAATCATACTGCACCAAATTGATGAGTTAGGAAGTACCTGAAAAAAGAAGTTCAGTAATCACGTAATTTCAAGTATTTGCTAAATAATTTTTACATAGTCTGGAAGATAGGTTATGGTTTCTCCACCAGCTTCAACTCAGGCAATAAAAATACAGTTTTTTCAACAAAAAAGGTACAAGTTCCTTGGCGCAGCTTCTCATAGACGAGAAAGGGCAGAAGGAAGAATTTCTATCAAGAGCGCTTATAACTTCTGACGACCGAAAGGCAGCAAGACTTTGAGTCCTCTACCAAAAAATGCAGATTTGGTAGAACCATTGCTATGAAAGAGTTTCCTCGATCTATCTGACTTCTTTCCAAGTAGAGGAAGTAGTGTGGTGGCTTGAATCCTCCACAATATTTCATCCCTTCTGGCCTCTGGCTTGAAAGTCTGAGCAAAAATATTAGTCCCCAATTCTCATCACGCTTGGTGATGAAGTTTTTTCATTGGGACTGCCTTCTTCAATAACAGAATATTGTGCGCTCTAGCGTTGGTGAGCGAAGTGATCGGATTAAGAGTAACCAGACAAGCGATCAAAAAAATGGTTTACCTGAATCTTGCGGTCATCATGTTCATTTCTAACCAGTCGACGATCGCCAAGAATAACCATCGCAAATACTTGGCCAATATCAATGGACTACTCCTGTACCAATTTAGACTATGACGGCAGGTATATATGATTTACAATATTAAACCCGGAATGCTGGTATTAGCAATTGTTCCAGCAATGATTAATTTTCAACCAAATAACGCTGTAGAAGGTAAGACTGCTATTTCCGGCTTTGTACCAACAGCAACCCAAAAATTTACCGCAGCTACTCGAATTGTTAATGTTACCGATGGCAAGATCACAATTGATGCTAAAGGTGATAAAGATAGCAAGCTCAATTATATTGCGATCGCAGTGGGTAATCGTCCCTCGGTCAGAATCAGCAATCCTACTAATAATCAGACAAATGTATCGCCAAATATCTCGATTACAGCAGACATAAATCTTCCTAACAGCGGGATTGCGCTTGATAGTCTTTCAGCCTCAACCATCAAGCTGATCGATAGCAGTACTAATAGACAAGTTGCTGCAAATTACAATACTTCGGGTGGTGGAGATGTGATTGTAGTTTCCCCGATAAATCATCTCAAAAATAGTACCAAATATCTTTTAAAAATCACCGACGGGGTAAAAGATAGCAATGGAACTGCATTCTTACCCTATAGCATCAGTTTCACAACAGGCACTCTTAGGAATGAAGCAAGCCATATTACTTTTGAGCAAATCTCACTACCGAATGTACCTGCCAAACCTTACACCACAGTATTGATTGGGCCTGACAATAAACTTTATGCTGCCACCTTACAAGGTGAGATTTTGCGCTTCCCGATCAATGCTAATGGCACTCTAGGTACGCCACAAACCATTACCTCATTACAGACTGCCAATCATGGTAATCGAACTATCATTGGTATGCACTTTGATCCCTCCTCAACAAATGCTAGTAACCTAATTCTATGGGTAACAAACAACCACTACTGGAATGGAGATGTTAATGCGCCAGAGTGGACTGGGAAAATTACTCGGTTAAGTGGTTCCAACTTAGAGACAGTAAAAGACTATGTGGTTGATTTACCACGATCAATCCGGGATCATCTAACAAACAGTATTGAGTTTAAACCCAATGAGCCAAAAGTGCTGTATGTGTTGCAGGGTAGTAATAGTAGTACAGGGGCACCAAACAATGTCTGGGGTAATCGTCCTGAGAAGTTGTTAAGTGCTGCTGTATTACGAGTTGACCTGTCCAAAATCACCTCACTTCCTTTAAGTGTTAAAACGGAGGGTGGAGGTACTTATAATCCCTTTAAGCCGGGAGCAGCTGTAACTATCTTTGCCAGTGGTATACGCAATGCCTACGATCTGGTTTGGCACACCAATGGTCAGTTATATGTGCCAACAAATGGTTCAGCAGCTGGTGGCAATACGCCAAATACACCTATCCCGCTACCTCTTGCCTGCCAAAATCGTATCGATAAAGCTACTAATGGGGCTTATACCAGCCCATCCGTACCTGGCCTCAGCAATATAGGTACGCAGCGAGATTATCTGTTTCGCGTTGTTAAAAATGGTTATTATGGTCATCCCAATCCTAAACGTTGTGAGTGGGTGTTGAGTGGGGGAAATCCCACAGCTGATACAGACCCCGGTCAGGTAAATGAATATCCTATTGGTACTCTACCTGACCGGAATTGGAAGGGTATTGCCTACGATTTCGGAGAGCATTTTTCACCGAATGGTATTATTGAATACCATAGTAATATTTTAGGTGGCAAGCTAAAAGGTAAACTCCTAGTGATACGTTACAGTTCTGGTAAAGACATTATTGTGCTAACACCAGGTGGCGCAAACTTGGATATTATAAATTCCCAAACGGGTATTACTGGCTTCACCGATTTTAACCCAAGTCCATTGGATTTGGTTGAAAATCCCACGAATGGGCATATCTACGTAGCACAGCTCAATGAAGGCACTGGCATGGGCAAAATTACACTTCTGCGTCCACTCAATTAATACAGCAGTTTTCCTTTGCATGAAATACAAAGCAAAGCTATGGGTTTGGAGGCGGGGGCAGGGAGCAGCCAAAGTGAGCCAAGGGATAGAAACTCTTTTGTTTTATTTAACAGGTTGAGGAAGTTTTGTGGATAATTTAATTTCCTTTGGCAGACCAGAGAATATATTTGGTGTCTGGTAAGAAGGCTCCATTGCTTTTAGTTTGTTTGCAGCATCAGAATTGTTAATTAATCAACAATTCTGATGCTGCAATCTATATCTGCAAATGTTAATTTGAGCATTAACCCGAATATTACGATTGTCCAGATACAAAAACGGGGACTGGGAACTGGGGGCTGGGTAAGTCCCCACAAGGGACGTAGTATCTACCATAACCCTCCCGAACCGTGATTTATTTGGAGAAATCCTGTTAAATATTTATATTCATTGAAAGTAGCAAACTTCGAGAATGTATTGTATAAACAAATAATACTAACTAGCGAGATAGATGAATTAAGAGTAAATAATTAAATATTCTTAACAATCACTTTAATAAGTATCTGGATAGTAATAACTGAAAATAGTAAATCCAGATAAAAAAATTGTGGTGATATTGAGATATTACCAAATTCCTTGAAATGAATAAGCAGGGGAGCAGCGAGCAGGGGAGAAAAACCGCCCACAAAGGGTGTTGCTCTCAACCCTCGTAAGAGACTATTTATAAAGTAAATCTAAAGAAGAGTTATCAAGTAGAAAGGCAACGATAGGATACTGTTTATGCAGTATATCTACATAGAAAGC
>NZ_JACJQM010000163.1:0-9422 GCF_014696655.1 Nostoc sp. FACHB-888
CCCTAAAGCTTACCCCTTAATGACCAAACCCCGGAATGAATTACGTAAACAATTGCAAACTGCTTAACCCACAAGTGTTTCGGCTTTTCTTAGTGCCATTCTCCCCTGAACCGTATCAACCGTGGATTGACAAGCTGGACTTGAGGCAGTTTTACTCGCTGCCCATTCCTAAAAGTTACCTCTACTGTACAGAAGACACTGCTTTACCTCAAGGCGAGTGGGGATGGCATCCCAGGATGTCTAACCGCTTAGGGCAATTTCGGTTCGTGCAAATGCCCGGTAGCCATGAAATGATGTTTTCTAACCCGGTTGGTTTAGCAGAAAAGATTATTGTGGCAGGACGGGACTAGCAACATGATGGCTTCATAACAAAATAAACGAGTTGCTCCGTTCGGCAGTAGAGGGTGACACGGCTTGGGCTGAGTGGTACTGGTTCGGCACCCATCGTGATGGTACGCAGTTTGGTATGCGCGGCGTGAGTATTGTTGGTGTACAAGCGGATCAGATCAAGTGGGCACGCTTGTATATCGAACCTGTATCAGCGAGTAGCGAATAACCCGTAAACTCAACGGAAATTGCTCAAGCGGTTGTGTTTCTCTGCTGTGATGCTGCTAGCTATATCACTGGGCAACCCAAGCGCGATCAATGGTGGATATACAGCAGGCTAAATCGCGATCTGCCTTCAGATATCTTTTTGCGATCGCAGCTCTGAATAGGTGGTTACTAAGCGATTTGCTGGAATGACCTCGACACAGATTCACTATTGCTGAAAGAAGCACCATCAGAATCTGAAAGAAGCTGAGTGTTGGAAGTCATCACACTCAAGTAAATGCAACTGGTTTCATAACAAGAGGTAAAAATCATGATACTTGAAAATAAGGTGGCTTTAGGACAGGTACTTTTTGCCGGAGGATCGGGCTTCGTGGGGCGCAATGCCGTCAGGTGGTTCCGCAAGAGGCACCCCAGCGTTCGAGTGCTCCTCGGAGGACGGAACCTGCAATCGGCAGGTGAAGTCGCCCAGGAGGTGGGCGCTGCCGAAGCTGTTGCCATAGATGTCGATAAGCCCCGCTTGGGTCTCGGTGATGATGTCACAGTAGCTGCTGTAGTCATGTTGGCTCCCGAAGCCGGACTCAAAGGACTGAGCTACGCGCAGGACTTGGGCATCCCTTACCTGAACATCAACGCTGCCCTCACCGAAATCGGACCTGAGTTGGCGATGTTCGCACATCGTGCGACCGCAGCACCCGTCGTGCTCGCCAGTCACTGGATGGCTGGTGCGGCTGTGTTTCTGGCACTCAACAGTGTCAAAGGCTTCGAGGTCATCCACTCCATCCAGATCGGAGCAATCCTCGACGAGAATGATCCAGCAGGTCCAGCGTCGCTCGAAGATATGGAACGGGTACACGGGGCTGCTCCCCCCGCAATGGTATTTGAGGGTGGGCGGCGCGTATGGCTGTCCGGCGACGCAGCAAAGGGCAAGATTGAATCAATTGACGGTCGATTACTTGATGCTACCGCATTTTCCACATTCGATATCGCTAGCCTCCATGCTGCTACTGGGGCATCGAATGTACGTTTCGACCTAGTGACTGACGAATCATCCAGTCGCCACCGGGGCGGTGAGGCAGCGACCGAGATCGTCGTCGAGATTGAGGGCGAAGCCGATGGTCGAACGCAGCGTTCGCGAGCGATGCTGGAGTTCAAGCATGGCGCAGCCTCACTAACGGGTCTGAGCGTCGTTCTTTCTCTCGTGTCGGTATTGGGACTGAACGACCGCGCTCCTGCCCGCCCTGGGCTTTACCTACCCGAACTGCTCTCGGATACCGAATGGTTTCTGAATGAACTCCGCAGTGCGGGAGCGACTATCTACGAAGACTCTAAGTCAACTCTACAGTTTTAAGGTGGTAGAAAAATGATTAAATGCAAAGATTTCGCGCCTCGGATTACTGAACGGGGACCCTTCGGCGGACCTTCCGAGTATGAATCTTTCTCGGAGGTTGTGAGTGCTGTAAATCAGTGGATCGAAAGTACAACGATACAGGTGATCAATGTTGAAACTGTTGTTTTACCCGATCGGATTGAAGGCACAAGTGATGATGTCTACGGAGTGACGACCAGTAATGCTTTCCACCCAGTGATGATCAGTCAGGGTCTTGCAATCAATTGCTTTCAATGTGTGCGTGTTTGGTACAGAGAATAAGCTTTTTTGTTGCTTTGAACAGAGGAGAGATTCAGATGTCAGAGAACAATAAAGCCATCTTAGAAGCGGTAAACGCGGCGATCACACAGGCACATGGACAGAAGCCGCTTAAGATCCTTACCTTTCGGCATCAAACTTGCGATTAGCGCCGAGGCGCAACTCCGAAGGAACCGCAACATACCTCAATAAGGAATTCATCATGCAATATCTTTCACAGGACTTAATCCTTCTTGCACTCAATCCCCAAACTGGGAAAACTCGCTTCTCTTTCTACGCAGCGCTCGAATATGGCTTGGTCGGTTCTTTGTTACTAGACTTAGTACTGCAAGGCAAACTTGAGATCGACAACAACAATCGTGTGATCGGTGCGATCACAGGCAACACAGGCGATGAATTCTTAGATCGACACCTCAATGAGGTTCTGGCATCGTCTCGACCTCGAACTGCAAGGTTCTGGATTACTCGTTGGAGACGAAGATACAGATGGTTTCAGCCGGTTGTGTTGCAGAACTTAGTCGATTTAGGTGTTTTGCAACGACAAGAGCAACGCATTCTTGGACTGTTCCCAACGCAGCGATATTTTCTAACCGATGAATCCATTCAACGCGAGATTGTCCAGCAAGTTCGTGAAGCCGTGTTAGAAGGCATTGGACTGGATTCTCGGATGGCAGCATTGATTAGTTTGATGCAAGCCTCTGACCTGACCGATGCGGTGTTCAGACCTGAAGAACGTCCTGAAGCGCGATCGCGAATTAAAGCGATCGCAAGAGAGGAGTTGGTCGGTCAAGCCGTTTCAAAAGCAATTTTCACCGTTCAAGCAGCCACGCTTCTGGGTGCAATCAATGTCCGATGAAATCGTTACTCCCGGTTCGCCCATTTTTTCGGGAGTTAGAAGAAAGGCTACTCAGGAGTAAAAGATTGACCACCAAGTTGAGTGTAAATAGTAGTTGGGAACTCAAGTAAAACAAGAATACGTTGCTGTAAGGGTGAAAGGGCAGTCAAATGAGCATAAACTTCGTTTTTAACCTCAATTAAGAACAGGGTAATCTCCTTAAATGCAGCAAGAAGTATCTCAGCAGTAGGACGTGCAGTTTCTCGTTTAGGATTACCAATATAAAGTCCAGTTAGCTTTTCCTTATTTTGCTCCAGATTGCGACGAACCTGAAACTCTAAAAGGGTCAAAACACGCAACCCAATTGAAAGTAGGCGAATTAATCCTGTAATATGATCTTCACGCTGCAAATAAATTGGAGTTAAAGATAAAGGAAAGCCTTTAAGTCGAGCAAATCCTCGTTCAGTTAAATACTCATCTCTATAGGCACGAACAGCTTGTTTCAAAGATAACAGAGATTTTGTTTGATTTGTAACGTAGACTCGCCAGCCTAACAACTTAATTTGTCTTAAAACTGCATCTTCATCAATTTCAAAATCCAGGTTTATCGAAGTTTCTTCTACTATTTGAGAAGGTGTATCAAGATATCGCCTCTTAATTTTTCGAGAAATACTAAGTTGAATGTCAAGTTTAAAAAGTCCACTGGTACGATAACGTTTGAGAATAGCATTAGCAGCAGACTGGCATGAGTCAATCGTGGTTAACTTTTTCTTGCCACGACAAGGTATTTTAAGCTGTTCCAGGGCATTATTCGTTTTTTGTAAGCGGTCGCGTAAAGATTTTTCTTCTGTTTCTGCGATTGCGAAAGAACGTACAACTATTTGTCGCTCATTCCAAGTCAATTCATTACCATCAATCTTTGTTGTTTGAGAAATATTTATTTCAAACCCTTTAGCAATTTCTTTATTTTTCCCATCAGCATAATCATAATCAATAGTTGTTAATTCTTGTTTACCATCCCAAACTGGTTGAAGATATTCAATTAATTGTTTAGATGGGACTTGTTTTGCATTGAGAGGACAAAGATAGAAATCCCCACCAGATACAATATGAGTTCTCGTCGCAATTGAACCCATTTTACAGTCGCCAATATATAGTAACCCTGACTGTTTTAGCGTTGAACGTACTCTTTCAATTGCCGGGATGTATAACGGATCGTCGGCTTTTTCCCCTGATAGTATTTCAGCTGCAATTGGCATTCCTAAAGGGTCTAATGTCGATAACATTATTTTCACTTGTGCCAAGTCTGGACGATGATCTTTGCTATGGCCCCATTGGAATAATCCTTCAGAATTAATCCCACAGTGACTTGAAGCTGTTGTACTATCCATACGAACTCGCTCTGGTTTGATATCGTACACTTGTAGCAAGTTACCTCCAAGTTCTGACTCAAATGAGTACCAGTCGCTATCCCTGTCAAGATAACGTAATAGGGCTTCTAGACGATCATCCGTCAAGTCAAGTTCACCTAACTCTTCTCCAAAAAATGTTTTCAATGTTTCTAACCGCTTAGAAGCCCAGCCTTGGACGTGATTTAAACGGTGATCTGCTTGCGATAATATGTGTGCTAACCAAATTACTGCTACACTTCCCAGACTTAGACCTTGCCAATTTCCGTGTCTGGGAAAATGTTTATCAATTAGCGATTGTACGCCCATACGCTCTATTTGAGTTAGAAGTATAGGTATATCATCGACTCGTTCGTTTGTGATTATGGGTTCAGTAGTCATAAGTGCGAACATATACCTGATCTAGTTTTTTTGGAAATATGTCCTTCGGTATACTTTTGACTATCTACTTTTCCTAACTCATTAAAAAATGGGCGAACCGGGAGTGATTATCTACGTTATTTATTAGACCAGTCTCCCAACCAACGATTACTTCTTTTTTGGGATGGTGCTTCTTACCATCGTTCCCATCAAGTCCAAGATTTTTTAGCTAAGGTGAACCTTGGTTTACCAGAAGAACAATGGCAAATTCACTGTGTCCGCTTTGCTCCCAATTGCCCATCACAAAATCCTATTGAGGATATCTGGTTGCAAGCTAAAACATGGGTGCGGCGTTTCTGTGCTTTGATTCCTTCGTTCTCTCATCTGAAGTGGATGTTTGAATGGTTTATCCGACACACTGCCTTTGATTTCCCCACCCTTCAAATGTACGGAGCTTTTTCAGGAATCAAATATTAGTCCTATATGCGCTACGAGTATGCTTTGACTCGGGCGTTCGTTCAGCGCGTTGGGCGTGCGTCCCGATGGAAGAGCTGGTCAATAAGTGCAATACGTGACATCTGTTTGAGCAGTAGATACCCTAGCACCCCGCCTAGTGTATTTGCAAGAAGATCATTAACATCGGGAACGCGCCAATTTCCCAGGATAACGTTAGTGACGAACTGCGTGAGTTCGATGGCTAGGGAGAGTTTGAACGTTTGCCGCGCGATGGTTTTGACAGACGAGGATGTCGGTAAGAGCAACGGGAGAAACACGCCAAGCGGAACCATCAGGATGACACTTGACAAAAAGCTGCGAAGATCAGTGGTAAGGAGCGGTATAGCGTTAATAAACCCAGGATTTTGTGAAGCATACCTGCCAATCTGTACCTGAATTGGGAACAACACAAGATGAAGAACGGCAAGGAGGTAGATTATGAATGCAGTTAGAATTGCCGACCGGAAAACACTCAACCTTCTGCCTTGATAGACAGTAAGGTACAACAGGGTAGCAAGGTACGCCACAAACAGAAACACAAGTATGGGAGCAGACGGGATTGAGAACCTAATGTCCATGAGGTGAACTCCTTCTTTAGGGTGTGCAACGCGCTTGATGGTGAAGACGAGGATACTAACAGCAGTGGCTTATAAGTAGGTTGCTCCCCCAGTCGTTGACTTCTAACCTAACTTAATATGCTTGGCAAACATTCTCGTCTATTCGCTCTGCTGAAAAGACGAGGATGTTTGCCAAAAGTTGCATTCTATGGGCTTTGTTTCATGCAACAAAGCCGTCAGATTTTGTAAACCATTGGTTATCAAAAGTTGGACAAGCGCTAAAAAAAGGAGGACTTTGGCCCAAGAAAGCGAACGTTTACACTCCTCCCTGCCAGACAAAAATCGTCAAATCTAGGAGTTTTCTGCCAATCAACTTTGATTCGCACTGTCGCTACCCGTACTGGTAGTTGACGACGGGCAATTTCTGGCGGTGGTTCTACAACATATTGCCCGACTTCAAAACGACCTGTACCTGCTCTGATTGTCTCTACTCGTCCTTTCCATTGGATATTACTTGAGTTATTAAGTTTGATTTGGGCTTCTTGTCCAACGACAAGTTTCGACGCATCAGTCTCATTTATGAATGCCTCTATCCAAAGATTCTGACAGTTGAGTAACTGAATAATCGATTTATTAGCTTCGACTATTTCCTGGGGCTGGGAATCAATTGACCAAATCACACCTGTTGTTGGTGCTATGACCAAGACGTTTTGTTGAGAGAGCAATTCTTTACTGGTAATGGATAACTGTGACTGAATACTCTGGATTTCTTTAGAGAGGATTCTTTCTTGTTCCTTTAGGTCTGTTAACTCTACATCAAGTTCGTGAACGCGAGTTTCAGGATAGCTTAAGGTGCGAGTTCCTTCTAGCTGAAGTCCGGCTTTCGTTGCTTCTGAGTTGAGCTTGGCTAGCTCAATTCTTGATTGAGCTTCCTTTACTACAGCTTTGGCTTGCTGCGCTTCTGCAATTTTGTTTTCAGCTCTGGAAACAGTTTCTGCCCCCTCCTTTGCTAAACTAGCAAGGCGTTGAGCGTCAGCAAGCGCTACTTTTTTTCTGACTTGTTCTCCAGCGATTTCCTCTTCAAGTTGTTTTATTTGTTGACGGGCATATTTGAGTTGAAGCATTTTCTGGGTGACAGTTTGTTGTTTAAACAAGTTCATCAATTTAGTTCGATTTTGAATTTGCTGTTTTACCCCAGAGAGTTCCTGTTGAGCATCTTGTAAGCGAGTTTTCAATTGCTGATTTTCAATTTTGAGGACTGAGACTCGTGGATTTTCAACAGTAGATTTAATAGTACCGATTTGTGTACCTTTTTCAAGTTGGTTGCTCAACTTAATTTTCTCACTTTTCAATTCTAGCTCGCCTGGAATGGATGCCCGCACAAAAATGATTTCACCGTTAACAAAAGCTTGTACACTAATAATTGGAGAAAAGTTGCGTCTCAGCCTAACTCCAATAACAGCTAGACAGCTAAGGGCTAGAATCGAAAGGATAATTTTTCCTGAAGCTGTTTTAATTAATTTCATGAAACAAATTGTAGAAAATCTTTTCTATACTCAGTCTGACTGGTTAACAAGTGTTGGGCATCAACATAACCAATATCAACAATGTGTTCATTTGGCAAGAGGTTTTTATCAGCCAAAGTTTGATGAATAATCTGAGTAATCTCCACATCGCTAGTCGTTGCAGGCGTGGTTTCAACATTGGTAATTAGATGCGGTGCATCATCATCACAAGTTTCTGTCAGATGTAGGATATAACTCGTCCAATTCATTTCTCTTTTTGTGCAGTTACGCGCTTCAATATCATACGGAGACTGGATGAGCTGTTTGTTGGGTGGTAAGTTGTCGGCTTCTCGCCAATAGACTTGCCCCTGTTGTAGTTCATATTGCTGTACCCATACACAGCGTAAAGTTTCACTGCTTCGGCAATCTCAAGAATCCCAGCTAGCTCCATAAGCTGGAATACCTTTCCCCAAACAAGCCTTGACCACTTTTTCAGTAACCGCTTTGTTGGATACACAAAACACAGCTTGCGCCCTAAAATCTCGAACGGCACCAAGAACTAGCTGCTCTACATTTGGTCTACCATGCATTCCTGTATCGAAAATATTGCAACGAGGATGAGAGTCAAGCAAAGACCAAAGCTTTTCGCCGTAAGTTTGTTCGTGTTCGTTAGCGATCCACACAATACAAAGTTTGTGACTATTTTCTATTACATGAGGTATGACTGGTGCAATTCCTGCTCCAGTTGCGATTACAACTACTCGTGAATAAGCGTTAATTGAGAACATAAAACCAGGAGGCTTGACTCGACGAACCCATAATCGTTTGGGCAAATTTCCTTTTTCAACTTGCCGAATCAAATTTTTAGTCCAGTCACCTACCGCGCCGATTATTAAATGAATTTCTGATTCGCCCGTTTGTTTGCTGAAACTCGTTCCTGCAACAGAAAAAGAATGCCATTCAATACCATCTAGACTAATTCGAGCAAATGTTCCTACGTCAGCCCTTCCTGGAAGAGTCACAACTAAAACTCCAACAGATGGACAATCCATCCTAAAATTATCAAAACACTGCACGCTTATCCAAGGCAAAAATATGCTGAAAATCATTAGCGCGGTCATGAGTAAAACTGGATTAGTTAATAAAGTTTCTAGAGGATAAGCTTGGTTTAGAGCGATGATAAATTGAAATCTAATTTGATGCAAGACGAGAATACTCAAACAAGTCCATCCCAGATAGCGATGGCTGATTTCAAACGTATCATGGAACTTATGGCGGAATGGGGGAATAGCAGTGAGGATTATAATAAATAAAAGTGTTAACAATATACTGGATGTAACGATTGATATAGGATCGCTCTCTGTAGCCATTGATAAAGGATCGCTTGGGTTTCCCAACTGCTGAAATACATCAACAATTACCCAGAGAAAACCCCAAGTAGCACATGAGGCGTGAACCCCACCAATATAATGAACGCCACTATTAAGATAGTATTTGCCATAAACAATCTTTACCGAAGTCCATACTGCCAAACGATACAATAAATGCAAAATTAGTTCATTACGGACTAAAACAGCTACTAGTATATTGCTGACACTAAAAATTGCTATTGAAATCTCATTTAAATATATTGTTTCGTAAAAAATAACTAAAAGTAAAATATTGACGCTAGAAACCAAAATCCACCAAAAAATATGCATATTAAAGTTTTGCTTGAACATAAATATGTCTCCTAAGATCAAGTTTAAATTTTCTGATTATTAATTTCATCAATTGTCTATTAAGCCAGTATTTAAGAAGGCAGAAGTACGAAGGCAGAGGGCAGAAGGGAATTCCCATAAATAAATTTAGAGGATTTATAAAGGTTGGCAAGGACACAGTATTTCTTGCTTTTTTTATAAATAAAATTGAGGGCTTATGACCCTTATGGCAGAGGGCAAAAATTGTATTTTTTCCTTCTGCCTCCCAGGGCGGCCGCATCTAAATTACTCCTGATCACAACCAAGGTTAAGAAGCAACGAAAAACTCAGCATTTCTCGTTTGATTTATTTTCCAAGCCTCAAA
>NZ_JACJQM010000164.1:0-9384 GCF_014696655.1 Nostoc sp. FACHB-888
TGGTTCTGGAATCATGTCACTCAGAAATTCATATTGAGCACGGGTCAGATTGCTGGGGTATGCTTTACTCATGTTGCTCTCTCAGTGCTGTCTACTATATATTCACAGCGTATACTGAGAGAGCTTTTTTACCATTTCTTTGACTTTTCAAACAGCCTCTTAAGCGATCGCAATACTCGATATTTATTTATACTAGATGGTTTTGATGAATTACGTTTTGAAGGAAGAACAGCAAAAGGAATTGAAGATTTTCTTGGGCAAGTAGGAAACTATCAAGCGCAAAGAGTATGTAGACATCAATTCATAGTGACTGGAAGAGAATCAGCGTTGCATGGAATTGAAAATCGGCTACCAGCTAACTTAGTTAAATTAGAAATAGCATTAATAGATGACCAGATCCAGATCCAATGGTTATCAAAGTGGGGTAGATTAGTTGGACAAGATAAAGCATTAGAATTTCAAAAGTTTCTCGAAGCAGATAATTGCCCTGAGCGTGTTAAAGAATTAGCGCGAGAACCACTGTTACTGTATCTTTTGGGGGCTATGCACCGAGAAGACGAGTTAAATATCAAAATGTTTGAAGGTGCTAATGATGCTCAAGCTAAAATAATAATCTATCAAAAAACACTAAATTGGGTTTTAACAAAACAACGTCCTGAAAAGCTTAATCTAGAACTTACAGAATTTGATACAGAAGACTTGCGCCTGATTTTAACTGAAGCGGGGTTATCTGTTACTCAATCTGGAAGAGAATGGACTTCAATCAAAGCAATTGAAGAACGGCTCAAAAATGATAAAACAGCCAGAAAGTTACTGGAAGAAGCACAGAAGAAGCTTGGTGGTGAAAATCCTTTAAGAAATGCGTTAGCAGCATTTTATTTACGCCCAGCAAAAGCATCCTCCTCAACAGAGGGTGCTGTCGAGTTTATTCATAAGAGTTTTGGAGAATTTCTCTGCGCTCAGAAAATAAAAGAAAGCTTGAAACAGTGGACAAAAATAGATTCTGAAAGTAGACGTGAGAGATATGTTATTGATGATGACAAGCTAGCAGAAGAAATCTATGGTTTATTTGGCTACGGTGGATTGACACAAGAGATTTTAGAGTATTTAATGGCTCTGCTTGATTCTGAAGAGCAATTTCAATATTTAAAATTATTTGAGCGTTTGGAAGATTTTTATCATAATTGGTGTCAAGGAAAGTTTATTAGTAGATTTCCGAAAAATCTTCCTTTAAATCAAATGCAAAAATTCCAAACAGAAAAAATATTGCTTGATTTGAGAGAAGTTGATATATTTACCGGGCTAAATGTAATGATTCTTCTCTTATATCTACACCGTTATGCTCAGACTCAAGATGAACTAAAGGATAAAGTTGCTTTTTTCCCGTGTGGGGAGAAAGACAGCGAAAATTTTGATTCCGAACGATTGTTGCGTATTATAAGCTACAGTAACAGCGTTAATTTAAGCACTTTTTCGTCAACTATTGGTTATTTTCTCCCCCGTGCTTACCTCTATGGCGCTTACCTTTATGGCGCTAACCTCGATGGTGCTAACCTTGATGGTGCTAACCTCTCTAACGCTTACCTCTTCCGCGCTAATCTCCTTTTCGCTAACCTCCTTTTCGCTAACCTCTCTAGTGCTAACCTTGATGGTGCTAACCTCTGTGGCGCTAACCTCAATGGTGCTAACCTCGATGGTGCTAACCTCGATAGCGCTGCCCTCTTAGGCGCTAATCTTAGAGGCGCTAACTTTAGAGGCGCTTACCTTCTCGATATTACTTGGGATGAGCATACAAACTGGAATAATGTGGAAGGATTAGATAAAGCACAAAACGTACCTGAAAGCTTGCTTTCCCAATTAAACTCAACCGCCCACCCCTCGCCCCCAAAAGACACTCCACCGTCAACCTGATATCGCCGCAGTCAACCCCGGCAGCCGCCGCCCCCGATAGAACTCCTGCTGTAACCCCGAAAGAACAGCCAGCACCCCAAGCTCAGACCAATCACCCAAGTCCTCGCCATGCAGAGATACCCGGTAATAGCTGCAAGCTAGGCGATCGCACTTCACAGGATAGCCCAATGCTTGACATTTCTCGATCAGCGACAATACCAAAGGTGGATATGCAGTAGTGGTCTGGCGATCCAAAAATGTTGGGTGAGGGCTGGGAAAAGGGGAAAGGTTACTGGGTTTGGGATTTAAAACCTTTTCCCCTTCCCCCTTCCCCCTTCCCCTTTTCCCCGCCAAATTCACTTGGCGAACTAACAGGGTGATTTGTCTTGCCTTGGACAAGGTTAGTCATACAGTCACTCCTAATAATTTGCTCTGTGCAGATATAAATAGTTGTGTTGCGAAACTGGGAGGTACAGAGTAGCCGATAATTGACCCCGCCGTAGCAGTCTCGTTGGGAAACTCGTACCAACCGGGAAGCCCTTGCAAGATTGCAGCCCCTTCAATAGACAAGGATTTGACCGTACCATCCGGCAACCAGATATCAGCGAATCTCCTACGGTTGCAGCCTTTGTGGTCGGTGAAATGCGATGCCTCCGGCGGGCGCTCGCGCCATCGCAGTATCGTGTTGCAAGGTAAATGTCCGGGTTTGTATTTGGACTGTATACGCCCCCCCACTCTTTCTATTAACAATGGTGTTGGCGCATTCCCGGCTAAAAATTTCTCCAAAGCTTGCTGTTGTTTGGGGAGTAGTTTAGAGTCGGGCATCGTAGGGATTAGATGAGTGATCGCCTCGTACCATCCACAAGATTTACCTCCCGTAGGTAGGGCAACCCGAAACCCCCTACTTGCAATCAGGACTAACCGCCACCGCGCCTGGAGCAACCTCAAGTCAGCCATGTTGACCACGGTGTAATCGACCGAGTACCTCGTACCTCTCTTGCTCCAAAGCTGACAAAATGATACTGAAACTCTGACTGTTCTGATAGCGTGGGACATTTTCGAGAGTGAAAACCCGTGGCTGTAACTGTCGGATAGCTTCAACAATAGCGATAGCGAAGCGCCGACCTGTCGGCGCTTCGCTGCGGTCAAGTCATCGTTATTTCTCCACCTTTACTTGCTTTTGCTGTGTGGGCTTGTAAAGGACAAAAAAATATTTTTACTTTATTACGCCTGCTTTTAAGTACAATAATTCAGACCCTTCGGTAATTGTCCCCACTTCCTAACTCAAATTATTTATCCCTATACCCATCAGCGTAGTTAATTACACAAATTGTCCTATATGATTTGTGAATTCCACAAGCAACACCAGACACTTTAAAAGCGCCGTTAAAAATGTTTTGTCTATGACTGCGATCGCGCACACTATCATCAATAATTAATTGCATGACAATATCTTCAGCAGTGTTAAAGCCATAAGTGATGTTTTCGCCTGCGGTTGTTTGCCATTTACCATAGCGGTTGATGCGAGTAAAGGGGTTGCTACCATCGCTACCATTATGACCCGTAGCACCTTTTGGGCCTTGGTCTTTAACATGGTCTTTTGCTCCTAAAGACATACCCTTAGATGGACTCAATACTCCCACAGGAGGCGCTGATTTCAAAAATGCGATCGCCTCATCAACTGCTTTGACTCCTTCTTGAGTTTGCCAATAGGTATTATTAGAAACGTTTACTAGGTTTCCCTCAAAGCGCTTTCTATAGTTTTCTAGAATCGGGAGGTATGATTTGGGATTTGTTCGTACCTTATTTGTTTCAACAATTACCTCTTGTTCCAACGATGAAAGGTAACTCACTTTTGATATCGGACTAGTTTGTGGAACTAATGCTGGGTTAGAGTAGGCTACAGACAAGTTAGATTGAAACAGTTGAACTGAGCAGCCAAATATTAACGCAATTGGCAAAAACACCCAAAATTTCATGCGACGCATCCATTACCTTACAATTTTTTTGTGGATTAATAGAGAGTTCAATTTAGTGGTTTTCTTCCAACTAATTCCCGCTGCGTTGAACAAGTCATAGTAACTTTGTTTTGACTCATAAATCACATCATATTCAAAGGCTAGTTTATATTCTAGTTCCCCCAGTTCCCAAAAATACGAGAGTTTGTAACCAACTCAATACCTGTTCTCTTTGTTCGCTACTTAAGTGCTCAAGTCTGGTTGAGTTGGGTCAAACTCTACTGCAATAACTGGGCGAATACCAAGCCTGTACCATCCCAGCTTCTATCCCGCCACCACCCGCGAAAAGTACTACAGCGATAGGAGCATCATCTGGAAGAACTGGTTTTAATTTTGTGTTATCAAAATTTTTGCAGACATCTAATCTTGGTGATGGCTTTTTGGTTTTCGCTTTTTTGATAAGGGCTATTGGAGTCATATACCAGTCGCCTCCTTCACCAAATCATCTGGCACTTCAAAAATCCCCAACTGCCCAATGTAAGGAATCGGTGTAATCTCGCGTGGATTCTCCAGCTTCCAATGATATTGCCCAGGCATTCCCCAACCAAAACAATTCGCAATGGGCTAACGCCCCGCTCCGCTAACGCTTTTTCGCCCATTCGCAATTAATTTCATTGCTTGATTTTCTGGGTGTTGTAGTTGACATAAGACTAATTCAGTCCAGCAGGAGCTTGATAATATGGACTGTCTCGGAGTCTGTCCAGCTTTGCTTTAACCCACACTAAGTTATGCCGTCAGTAAGGAAAGGAAAGGTCAAGAGTGTTCCAAATCGGGAAACAGTGTAGAAGCTTTGACTCTGTAAGTTTGTAGCAAGAACTCATATAAATAGGTTTGAAACTTTTTAAAATTGAATCGGTCTAAACAAAGTAAGCAAACCAAATAATCAATGTCATAACCCTTAGTAGCATCTTTGGTTGTAATCAAAGGCGTTCGCTGCCTTAAATTTTAGGAGATTATATGAGAAGCTTTCAAAATATTCGACACTTTTCAATTTTCAGTCTACTGTTCTTGTTATTCCTAACGATAGCTAGTAGCATTTTTGCTTATCAAGTATCACCATTAAGAGATGCCAGTTTTCAGCCCAATAGTGCAAACGGAGGTTCGTTAATAGTTTGGATGCAAGAGGTAACAGAAGAGCATTGGTTACTTTTAGCTAATCTAATAGCGGTTTCATTATCTACAAATTTGACATTTATTATTTGGCAAGCGCGGAAATTTTACCACAATAATAAGTGGTTAAGTTTTATCCTGATGACAGTAACATGGGTGATGTTATTTAGGAGTTTTCGGTTTATATCGATAGGTTATTTGTTAATGCAGTGGCTAGTTGATTAAAGCAAGAGTCGCCCATTGTTACAAAAGTTGTTGGTAAATTTAATCATTCTCAGCTTTCTATTTTGCATAGAAAACGATTTTCACTTCGTCGGAACTCTTTTAACTTGGAACATGAGCATCTCAATTTCATGTTCAGAAATTGTCAGATCCTTATTGAATTGTTTAGCGATCGCCCTGGGTTGTTTCAATATGGAGTCGATTTCTTGTACGCGGTTTTCACCACCCCGCTTTTCTCTTGGTTCAATCAACTGCACATAGTCCACAATCATCAAGTCGAAACTGAAGCAATTTCTCCTGATCTACACCGCCGCCAACCAATCGCACACCACAGACCTACAACCGCTCCCAAAGTTAACCCAAACTTGCCACTGCCCCAGACATGCATTCCAGTAAGGCTCACCATCAGCAATCGTTGGCAGGGAAGGCAACAAGGGTGTTTTTCTCAGCAATACGAGTGGCCAAGAAGTTATGTGATTTGTCACAAAACTGCTCCTCAAATCTAGTCCCTAGTTTTTTTTGCTGTCACCTCTATCTCAATCCGCATTCTAGGATCTGAAAGTCCTGCAACAATCATTGTTGCTGCTGGTCTGACATCTCCTAAATATTTACGAATTACTGGCCAGCTTTGTTCAAAGTCTTCTCGAATTGGTAAAATGTAACGAACTCGCACTATATCCTGCATTACCAGTCCTGCCTCTGTCAGTGCAGCATTAATATTTTTAAAACACTGCTCTGTTTGTTTTACAACATCATCAGAGATGGTCATCGAACTATAATCAAAACCTGTGGTACCAGAAACAAAAACCCAGTCTCCATCAATAACGGCTCTAGAATAAGCAATTTCTTGCTCAAAGATAGAACTAGAAGATATGAATTGACGACTCATTTAATTGTGGAATCTCCTTCCAAATGTATCTACAATTAAACCACTATCAACCAATCGCACACCACAGACCTACACTCGTCAGCAAAGTTAACCCAGACCTGCCACTGCCCCACTCCATAGGCTACGAGCAGCTTTGCTGTGCTCAGACAGCGCAATCGCTAGCTTGGGGTGGTGGAGGGCTATGGTCAAGATTTACAGTAGTTATACAGAGGTATGAATAGATACTATTTTATAAACTAAATGCTGGTAAATTAAGCATTGGTTATTATATACTCTGCTAAGTGAATAACTCGGTAGAGTATTTTTGTGAGAGTGCGTCTACTGTGAGCGATCATCTCACGCTTAAGCGCTTCGGCTATTGCACTCTCCCTTGCCAAAAGTGACAACCGCCCCGCAAGCAGCCTATGATTGCAACCGAAGGATTATGCGCTTTTATGGGCAAATGGAAACTATTGGTTCCCAAAAGATGACCGATACTGTTGATTTAGGCTGAAGAGGATTGCTTAGACTGCTGCAACCTCATACAATTTTTTCTCTCTGACCAGTACCTAATTTATGCTGTTGTGTGAGGCGCACAGGATAGCTCGTTGAGCGCACTCCTAAAGATCCAAGCAATGCTCATACTAGCTAAAATAAACCTAAGAGTTGGGAATAAAAGTTAAGAAATATTAAAAATGCTTTCAAAAGAATTGAATGTTACAGATAGTTTTCAGGAAAAAAAGCCTGGGGGCGGCAGTGACCCGAATAGTTTTGATTGTAAAGAGACATGGTATCCGGTCCATTACTTAGAGGACTTAGACAAATCAAAACCAACTCCTTTTACACTGCTGGGAAGAGATATTGTAATTTGGTGGGATAGAGTTGCCGAATCTTGGAGGAGCTTTGAAGATCAGTGTCCTCATCGTTTAGCACCGTTATCAGAAGGCAGGATTAGTGATGAAGGGCTGTTGGAGTGTCCGTATCACGGTTGGGCTTTCTCTGGAGATGGAGATTGCCTTCATATTCCTCAGCAAGTCAAAGGTGGAACAGCAGAGACGTCAAAACGCGCTTGCGTAGCATCATTACCGACTATTGAAAATCTTGGACTGCTGTTTGTATATGCTGGGGAGCGTGAAAATGCAGCAAAAACCGAAGTTCCAATTATTGAACCATTAGAAGAATCCCCGGAAGGATGGGTTGTAATAAATACATTCAGGGATGTGCCTTATGATGCGTTAACACTTTTAGAAAATATACTTGACCCAAGCCATGTATCCTTTACACATCACAAGACGGTAGGAAATAGAGCAAATGCAGCAGCTTTACGACTTGAACCTCCACGAAACCGACGTGATAAAAACTGAAACCTAACTTGGCTGCGGATTGCTTGGAGGGGAAGGGTTTGATTGTGTTTTTGTTGCTAGGCGTGACCAGCCGCAGCACCGCACCCGCTCACACACAGCCTGATTACTCCCTGCGTACTTCGCAATAGAGCGATGGCGCTTTTGGCCCGCTTTCTTGCGATCGCCTTTATGCTTAAGCGAGAGCTTATCGTCTCCCTTTGCCCTTACAACAATCGCCCCTCCACAGCCGACGATTGCTCCCTTGAGGTAATGGCTTGAACTTCAAGGGGCGACAATGCTTGCTAAACCAAGCCAGGTAAAGGTTTAGAAGGCACAGACAGACCCTTAAAAAAAAGGGCTATTCTGGGGTACTTATCGAGAATGAAAGTGCGATTCGTTGATTAGTGAATCACGGTAGCCAGTCCGTAAATAACTAATCCAGCCCGTCAGCAGATTACTGACATTAAAGGCTGAACTCTCGGATTGATGCAAGTGTAAGCCTTGCCATTCAGACTCAGAATTGACTCCTTACCTGCCCACACCGAACAAGCTCGGTTCTTGTAGAGTGAAGCTGGGAACAGGGCGCAATCAGACAGCCGTTGCGGGCTGACACTGGCGCTAACAGGGAGTTCCTATGGTGAAACAGAGCCTATAAAAGTGACCTACTTGAAAGCAGGGCGCAACACAAAAACCCTGACTTTACTGGAGATTATTCCCGCCGCATCATTTTCATAAAAGCGGTAAGAGTCCAGGGAATCCAGTGGTTGAATTGGCTACACCTAACGGAACAATCAATCTCTCCGAGGGAACGAATAAAAACGAGTTGTGGGTCTAGGGGCAGTCGAACCCCAAGTAGCCCAGACGAGCGGAGGAATCCCCACAATTCGGGTAGGACAGACCGTAATTGGTCTGAGGTGTTCAGAAAATACAAACCAGAGAAGAGAATGATTAGACACAGTGTAAAAACTAGTGAATCTTGGAAAGGGCTACCGTGGAAGAAATTCCGCAAGACCCTCTTTCGCCTTCAAAAGCGCGTATTCAAAGCTGTTCAAGTTGGCGACAAGCGGAAAGCTAGGTCACTCCAAAAGCTTATTCTTAAATCCACCTCGGCTCGATTTCTTGCAATAAGACAAGTATCTCAGCTAAATGCTGGCAAAAAGACGGCGGGTATTGATGGCAAGAAATCCCTCTCATTTGAAGAACGCTTCAACCTTGAAGAACTACTAAAAATGAATAGCGGAAATTGGAAGCATCAAGGACTACGGGAAATCCCCATCCCCAAAAAGGACGGGACTACCAGAATGCTTAAGATACCTACCATCGCAGACAGAGCTTGGCAATGCCTAGCGAAATATGCACTGGAGCCAGCACACGAAGCCACTTTCCATGCCAGAAGCTACGGGTTTAGAACGGGGCGATCTGCCCACGATGCACAAAAATACATCTTTAACAACCTAAACTCATACGCCAAGGGAAGAGAGAAACGAGTTATAGAACTCGATATTGAGAAGTGCTTCGACAGGATTAACCACTCAGCAATAATGGATGAACTTATCGCTCCCAAAGGCTTAAAAATCGGTATTTTCCGATGCCTCAAGACTGGAGTAAACCCAGAATTCCCCGAACAGGGTACACCGCAAGGGGGAGTAGTTAGCCCACTATTAGCCAATATCGCACTCAACGGGATTGAGAGTATACACAGATACCACGCCGATTACAAATACGGCAGAAGTGTCAAAGACAACACCTCAAAAAGTAAAATTATCGAGCCATCAATCCGATACGCGGATGATATGGTCATAATACTACGCCCCGAAGATAACGCGACAGAAATACTTGAAAGAATCAGCGAGTTCCTCCGCAAACGCGGAATGAATGTAAGCCAAAAGAAAACCAAAGTTACCGCCGCGACAGATGGGTTTGATTTCCTCGG
>NZ_JACJQM010000165.1:0-9366 GCF_014696655.1 Nostoc sp. FACHB-888
GCATTATCGCGTGTCCCCTCAAGGTGAAAAGTTTGAAACCTAGTCCTCTAAGGACTTTAGAGCTACTTTGCCCCTGGTGACAGCTTCCGTAACACTACCCCATGTAAGCAGTGCGAACAACCCACACAACGAGAAACCTTTGGAGTTCGACCGCTCTACTGTGAGCAATGCCGTCCGCCACAAGCACCTAAGAAAGCAACAGTAGTGCCGCGCAACAAACGGAAGCCCAGAGCTATGAACTACAAGAGCGGCAAAGGTATTGCGGGATAGAGAATAAATTAGGTAGCAAGATTTGGGTAGGTAAGTCAAGTCATGTATAGCCATGAGCCTACCTCCGTTAAATATGAACTTCCCGGTTGAAGGGAGAAAGAACTAATTGAGGCGATAAAATCATCGACGCAGACAAGAGTAATTATCTCTATTTACAACTATCGAATATGAATATTTTTTAGGATTACTGAAATCCCCGCCCGTCATCTCGGTAAGACGTAGAATTATTAGCAACAGTATATTTGGTAGTTTGAGAGGGTGCATTTTAAGGTGCAACAGTACACACTGTGTAAGATTTAACTTTAATTCTTCTGCTTAATTGTTTGTTACATACTTATAAAATTTTCCCACGGCTTACTTAGCTACAGGTACAGATTAATGTAAAAACCTCTTTTTGTGCTGCTGTAAACTCAACAAAGGACCGAATCCTGGGTGCAACAAAGCGACGATCAAGATAGCAGATCCAGACTGGAACTTCTAGTGGTCGATAGATATTAAGAACTTCTACTAAATTGCCGTTCTCAATTGCTTCTGCTGCCAAGAATCCTGGCATCTGGCTCAGACCTAATCCTGCGATTGTTGAGCGCACGATCGCATCTGCATTATCAAAGACAACAGAACCACTGACTGCATATCGCTCAACTTTGCGAGCTTGCGTAAAAGACCACGGATAAATACGTCCAGTTGCTCGATTGCGAAAATTTAAACAGCTATGTTGTTGAAGTTGTTCTGGGTGCTGGGGTTTAGGGTGTTGTTCAAAATATGTAGGTGAACCACAAACCACTAAAGGATAAGTGACGAGTTGGCTAGCAATCAGATTGGCGCTGTCGCTCAATTGCCCTGTACGAATTACCACATCAACTGCTTGTTCAGCTAGATCCACGTGGCGATCGTCCATAGAAATGTCAAGAGTCATGTCTGGAAACATTTGGGTGAATGCCTTAAGGATTGGCACTAAGCAAACGCGCCCAAATGCAGGCGGGACACTTACGGTTAATCGCCCTTTGGGAGCAGCACGATTTCCCTGAATTTCTGCTTCAAGGGCATCTAGTTCACCCAGTAATTGCTGGCATCCTTCATAAAACCTGACTCCATCAGACGTTAGGCTAATGCTACGAGTAGTGCGATGGAAAAGCTTAACTCCCAAATCCGCCTCTAAGCGGGCAACTGCTTTGCTCAGAGCTGAAGTAGACAAGCCTAGAACATTCGATGCTTGAACAAAACTTTGGGCTTCTGCAACGCGCACGAACGACAACAGGTTTGACAAACTCTTAATCACAGATTGTTGAAAATAAGTGGATAAAGAAGTGAAATATTACCTCTTCTCAATTGATTGTAAACAAAATATCCTGATAGTTAAGTGAATCACAAAGCAAATCACTTTTGCACAGAATCCAAAGCCCTTACCAATAATAAAATGCCCATCTCCCCAAATCACAATCTGGAGAAATTAAAATGACTAGCCAAACCCCTAACCCAGCTCTACTGCATACCCAACTTCCAGATGCGCTGTTTGCTCAGTACGCCGCAGAATCTGTAAATAAGCTTGCAGCAGCAGACAAATTGGAAATAATCGAAAAATTACACCTATTAGAGCTGATTTTTGATACCCGCCGTTATGAAATAATGGATGCCATTCTCGCCGAAGATTTTGTAATGGATCATGCACTTGCAAAGCGCTTGGATCGAGCCTCATTCAAACAGTTGTGGCAGGACAATGAGGCAGTGTTACTTAATGGAATTCGGCATCAATTGACTAACGTAATCGTTTATCCTAATCACGATGAGACGGCAACTGCTATTGCCTATTTGAATGTCCTCAAGTTTGCCAATACCTCTACATTGTCCAAGACTGACAATCCTGCTTTACTTGCTCACGCTGTTCAAGTGGTTCAATTCCGCAAAGAAAACGATGTTTGGAAACTGGCTCACCTGAAAATTGACCAAATGGCAGTGTCAGATATCTTTGGTTTAGATAAAGCTACTCGGGATTACTTTGCAGCATTAGCAGGTGAGCGTGAGCAGCTTGGCCAACCTTTATTTTAAAGGCTATTTAACAGCACTTACCCAATCTAAAAAGATAGTCAAAATCCACTATGCGGGCGTAAACTTCATTGACGTTGCCATGCGGCGCGGTTGGTATCCTAATCCTCCAATTCCTACGCCTTTCATTTCATTCCTGGTGCACAGGGAGCAGGAGAAGTCGTTGCGATCGCACAAGACGTTACCGAAGAGCTAGCAAAACAGAACATTTGCGTCGATTTGCCAGTCAAAAACCTTAATCAGCCGATACCTGATAGTATTTATATACTATTAAATCTGAAATTTCCATCATTTCACGCGGTTCCTAGTAGTCTGCTAACCAAAAAAGTAAACTATCGACCGAAGCACTAGCACAATGCCAGGCAATAACCAATGACTAGTAAAGTTGCTCAATTTAGCATAGATTCTACCTATCTTGTTCTTGGGGAAAATGGTGATAGTACTCCAATCCCAGTAAGCGATCGCTTTTTTGCAGATTTGGAAAATAAATTTGGTGACTTTAAGGGAAAGCGGTTAGTTTCACACTTTACCTTCACTGAAGACTGGGATACTTGGGAAATGCACCCTGCTGGAGAAGAGTTTGTTTGTCTGCTTTGGGGTCAGGTAGATTTAATCTTGGAGCAAGACGGAGCGGAAAATAGGATATGTCTGAGTACTCCCGGCGCTTATGTGCTTATCCCTCGTGGAATATGGCATACAGTTAAAGTTGATAGACCAAGTTCAATGTTGTTCATTACTCCTGGACAAGGAACGCAGAATCAAGCGAGAAGACAGTAAGTGCGCGAAATTAGAACAAACACTAATTGCAATCTGAAGCTTGCCAAAGAATAGGAAGTTTTGTGACTCGAATATTACCTATATCCAGTCGCATCAGCTCCAGAAGCTACTGCCAGAATTGCTAGGCGCATTCTGGTTTAATTGCTGATTTTAAAAGTCATTATCAGTGAAGGGAACAATGGATAGTGAAAACCTTTTCAGGGATGGGTAAAATTCTAACCTCGCGGTATAATCGTCTGTTTGAGATACTGATAATTCAATTGCTTGCTGATTTTTTTCATCAAAAAGTAGCTGGATTTGATAATCTGTCCAGAATTGGTCACCTAGTTCATCTTCTAAATCGAAAAGCCGTTGTTCATCCCCCCATATATTCGACCAAAGGACTATCTTATTAGCCCGAAAATGATTTTGACCTGTTGTGTCTGCAATGACAAAATATGCTTCGACATTTAAATCAAATCCCAAATCATCGACCTCTACCTCTGCTATTTGACAGTTAACCACTATTAATGTATTGGGGTTAACATTTACTACCTGCTCTTGGCGCTTTAATAATTCTTGTAGCACAAAATCAGGTAAAAACTGGGAACTCTCCTCAAGTAAGAGTTTTTGAGTTTCTGGGGAGTAACGAGTTTTTAATTCTTGCGTGATTAAAGTTAAAATGTCTTCAGTAGCTAAATTGACCTGACTTTTCACGGGAAGTCCTCAAGCCTCGAAAAAGCGTGGCTTTTTCCACAGCCTAATTATCAATAGCTTTAAGTTAATGAAAATAGCTAACGGAAAAATCAGGGTTTAGGAAACCGCTAAAATTAGCTTTTCCACATGCCGTGAAAAGTCAGCTAAATTGACAAGTATCTTTTTATCTGCGAGATTAAGAAAAGATCCCGGACTAAGCTCAATGCGTTTTTTAATTGGCATAGTTATCTAAAATTATTTTAATTTGAGCAGAGCATTCACAAATAAAGCTCAAAGGAAGTCAATCAAGAAACATCATCTCAGTTTCACTTATCTGTTTTTAGCAGGACGTGTCTAATAGCAATTGCATCCTTTCAATCATAACTATAAATAACTGTGATTTGTTAGTCAAAAAATATTCATGTGCTAATCTTTAAAAATGCGACAGTGCTTGACCAATTAACAGATTGGTTGAGTAAGTAACGAGTAAATAAACTTTTAATAATGTCTATTTCCTCACTGGTCAAATTTGCAGCCAGACGCTCGGCATAACTTGGTCTATTGGGATTAGCAGCAAATAAACGCTTGATAAAATTATCAGAGATGTGCATTGGTGTCAAATACTGTTCAAGAACTACTTGTACGCAGTGTCCATTTGAGGCAAAAATGTCACGCAAATCGTCAGCGTCCCAGTTAAGCATGGGGTCAAAGGCATCTGTATAAATAGCTTCTTCCGCTAAAACTAATCGCTCATACAATTGGGCATCAAGATTTTGGCTGGGCAGTAATCGGTAAAACCTTTGGGTATGACGAGGTACTGTCTCAGCTAAAATAAGCTTGACTGAGTGCGGGAGCAATTGAGTTAAAAATTGAGCAGCAAGTCCCTTATCCGGTTGGGAGGCTAGTACATTGCGCCCAATAATAGAGTCAAACTGTACATTTGGTGCAAGAGATGTCAGCATCGCAGGTATCTGTGCAACAGATGCAGTAAAAACTATTGGTCGCATTGTTTCAGGAAGTGCCGCAGCAAGTTCATTTAAAGCATTGGCATCAGAACTATTGCGGACACAGGCATAAACCCCGCCTTCAGGAACTTGCCGGATTGCTTCCCAAGTAAGTAAACCAGTAGCGGCATTTAAATCTAATACTAAGTGATGAAGTTGTAATTGGGCAAAAGTGAAAATGTGATCACGCACAGATGCTAATTGTGTACTGACTTGAGAAAGTGTGCGTTGCAACCAACGCTCATCTGCTCGGTCAACAGTTCCATAAGTCATGACTTCCACTGGTGCAACACCAATCCCCTCTACGATTGCAGCAAGTTGAGCTTCCCGACGACGTGCCACTTGTGTTGCAATTTGGTGTTCATAACCTTGGGTTGATGGTTGGTAAAACAGTTGACCTTGCAAGCTCTTGGGTAAATATTGCTGTTCTACCCAATGATCTCGATAAGCGTGAGGATAGAGATAACCATTTCCATGCCCAAAACCTTTTTTATCCCGATTGGCATCTTTAAGATGAGTGGGAACTTCTGCAACATTTTCACTTTCTACTGCGGCTAAAGCATCAAAAAAGCCCATAATGCTGTTGGATTTTGGTGCAGTCGCTAAATACAGTACTGCCTGCGCCAAATGATAACGCCCTTCTGGCATTCCCACGCGATCAAAGGTTTCGGCACATGCATTTGTAACGACAACTGCTTGTGGGTCAGCCAATCCGATATCTTCACTTGCAAGAATTAACATCCGACGGAAGATGAAACGCGGGTCTTCACCTGCATAAACCATTTTGGCTAGCCAGTACAGTGCTGCATCTGGGTCAGAACCTCGTAAGCTCTTGATAAAAGCACTAATGGTATCAAAATGGGCATCCCCTTCTTTATCGTATAAAACAGCACGTTGCTGAATAGATTCTTCTGCCACTGGTAGAGGGATATGAATAACACCTGTAGCATCTGGGGGTGTAGTCTCTACAGCCAGTTGCAAAGCATTCAATAATGAACGAGCGTCCCCGTTAGCAACATTAACTAGATGAGTTAAAGCATCTATGTCAATTTGTACTGTTAAGTTGCCATAACCGCGTTCTGAATTAGCTAGTGTTTGCTCAACAATTTTGTATAAATCTTTATCACTTAGTTGCTGAAGTTGAAAAATCCGCGAACGGCTGACAAGTGCCTTATTGACCTCAAAAAAAGGATTTTCGGTGGTAGCACCAATGAGAATAATTGTACCATTCTCTACCCAAGGCAATAGGGCATCCTGCTGAGACTTGTTAAAACGATGGACTTCATCGACAAAAAGAATAGTTCGTTGATTATGGAACTTGCGCTGTTGTCGGGCTATTTCAATTGCGGCTCGAATTTCTTTAACTCCTGAGAGTACAGCATTGATAGCGATGAAGTGAGCGCGGGTGGTGTTGGCAATAACACGGGCTAGAGTAGTCTTTCCAGTCCCTGGTGGTCCAGAAAAGATTAATGAAGACAGTTGATCCAAACTAATAGCACGCCGCAATAGCCTTCCTTGCCCGATAATATGCTCTTGACCAATAAATTCATCAAGTGTCCGTGGACGCATCCGAGCCGCTAGGGGTGCTTCTTTTTCAGTTATTTTTGCAAGATGCTGGTCAAATAAATCCATTATTTAATACGTCGAGAGGAGGTGGGGTTTTTCAAGCCATAGAAGATGTATACCTTTTCAAGGTAAAAAACTATAACGAAAATTAAAATCTAAAAAGAAATTACTTTACGATCTCGCAAAAACTTACCGCTTATATTGCATGGAGCATCAGTAGCGGTCATAGCTGACGCCGGAAAAAATTTTACCAGAGGTGTCGATTTCAAATTGCCGTTCGACTTACTCACGAAAGGAAAGAATACAGGTATTGCTCGATTGTATCTAAATGATAAAAAAATTTTTGGCAAAGGTGTCGATTTGAGCAATTGTCGTTCGACTTAATTACAAAGGGAAACAACAGAGGCAATTCAATGAAATATGTACTGCTGATTTACCTGGAAGAAAATGCCATGAGCCAAACCTTCTGGTCTGTCCGCTTTGGCATATTGGTCGATAAATTCGGTATTTCCCCTCAATCAGTTGAGCTATAGTAGTATTTATGTACTATTAAAATCTTAATTTTTCATCATTTCATGCAGTTCCTAGCTCTTGGGGGCGGCTTCGCCTACAGAGTTGGGCTTCACGCTAATTACATTCCTCAATGATTCATCAAAAGGAGCTAAAGCAATGGATACAATCAAAACACAACAGGAGCCAACAATGAATACTGAGCCACAAAAAGAACATCAGTGGCTAGAGAGACTCGTCGGTGAGTGGACTTATGAAACAGAGGCGATGATGAGTCCAGATCAACCGCCTGAAAGAGCAACAGGAACGGAAAGTGTGCGATCAATTGGTGGACTCTGGGTTGTAGGTGAAGGACAGGGCGAAATGCCCTGCGGTGGTGCAGCAACAATGATAATAACGCTGGGATATGACCCGCAGAAGCAACGCTATGTAGGCACCTGGGTTGGGTCAATGATGACTTATCTGTGGTTGTACGACGGTGAATTGAACGCAGCTAAAAACATACTAACGCTCAATTCTGACGGGCCCGCGATGACGGGCGATGAGAAGATGGCAAAGTACAGAGATGTAATCGAGTTCAAGAGTGATAATCATCGAGTGATGACATCTCATGTACTGGGCGATGATGGGCAGTGGCATCAGTTTATGACCGTAAACTCTCGGCGAAAGCAGTAACAGAATGCTAGACCAGAAAGGCAGGCAGAACGCAAGCAACAGCCAATGACTAATAAAGTTGCTCAATTTACTATTGACTTTAAGAGGAATGGCACGCTTGTTAAGCGTAAATCCCTGGTATTACTGGATGAAATGGTGTTGGGTGTTGGGTGTTGGGAATTAAGAAGATGTTGAACTTTTGACGTATTCGCATTCAATTGTCTGGAACACACTCAGCTTACACCCTGCCAGCAAGGACGTTTCACCTTTTCTTCGTGCCATTCGACTCTGAGAGCCTGTCAAGAAACAACTTTTACAATTTATTATCTAGAAAGCTTACTGAGAAAGCATTTTTAGCTCAAAAGAGGCAAGGTTGTTACATGACTTGCTCTTATGGCATACATTTGGCATTTCATACGCCAAGTTGGATGTTGTTCATTACTCCTGGTGAAGGAACGCAGAATCGACCGAGGAGACAGTAGATGCGCGAAATTAGAATGAATACTAATTAATTGCAATGTGAAGTTTGCTAACGAGTACGAAGTTTTGTGACTCGAATATTACCTGTATCCGGTGGCATCAGCAGGTTTACCCATCTCCTGCACTTCACAAATGTAGCGCCACGCATCGGGTTGAGAGCCATCAAGATCGGTAAAGCCATAAACCTGTGCTAGTTGCCCACTGGAGAGGGATTGTCCATTCCAGCGCACCACTTGTGGATCGCCAGCTAGATAGGCAACTGCACGCCCAACATAATGCGGCGTTTCAGAAATGATGAAGTGCGGTTCCTTTGCCGTTGCGTCCTGCCAGTTGGCTTCACTCACTCCAAAATAATCGAGCATGAGTTCCGAGCGCAACCAGCCTGGAGTCAGCGCCACAGCAGTACATTGATGCGGTTTAAGTTCTTGCGTCAATCCCCACGCCATGCGAATTACCGAGGTTTTAGCAAGGTCATAGAACAGCGACAGCCGATAGTTTTTGCCGTTATATTCGGCAGTACCATCGGTAATTTCGACCACCAATCCACCGGGTTTCTGGATCAACAGCGGCAATGCGAAGTGGCTAGCGATTAGGTGGGTGTCGATCGCCAGTCTTAGCATCCGTAATCCTCGATCCAAAGAAAGCTCCCACACGGGTTTGTTGAACTCCGCCAGATATTCTGCACCAATATCGTTGACCAGAACATCCAGACGACCATGCTCCTGCTCAACACGAGCAACAAGCGCCTGTACTTGTTTTGGGTCTAAATGATCGACTACAACCGCGATTCCTTTCCCACCAGCCTGGTTTACCAACTCTGCTGTTTCTTGGATCGTTTCAGGGCGGTTGTATTCCGAACGTACAGTAGCAGTGGTGCGTCCGGTGACATAAACGGTTGCCCCTGCTGCACCAAGTTCCACAGCAATGCCACGACCTGCACCGCGTGTTGCGCCAACTACGAGCGCAATTTTATTTTTCAATAACTGCATAATTAACCTCCTTAAATCCTGTGTAGGTGGCTTAAAGAAATCGATAACTCCAAACCATCTTTATGCAGGATAAGCGGAACTTCATGACATCCCTTGTCATATTTAGGCAGTAAAGTAAAAAGTAGTTCCGATTGGTCTTGGGATAGTTATGCGTGCTGATCGCCTCCTCTCCATTCTGATGTTGTTGCAGGTTTATCGTCAGCTAAGGGCGCGGGATTTAGCAGAACGATTGGAGGTATCTGAGCGCACCATCCATCGTGACATGGATGCCCTCAGCAGTGCCGGAGTTCCGGTGATGGCAGAACGCGGTAAAGGGGGTGGTTGGAGTTTACTCGACAGCTATCAAACTACGCTGACAGGACTTAACTTGGCAGAGATTCAGGCGCTGTTTTTGCCAA
>NZ_JACJQM010000166.1:0-9325 GCF_014696655.1 Nostoc sp. FACHB-888
TAGCTCAAGTCCTTGATTGAGATGATCGATGATTTCAAACAACCGCTCGGATCGTTGCTCTGGTGAAGTTTTTTCGAGCAAATTGCCACCGATTTGGAGATGAACAACCTGTTTCTGCGATTCATCAATCAAAGCATAAGCCGCTTGCTGAACGCGATCGTGCAAAAACTTGTAGTCTTGAACTAACAAGTTTTCGTCTAATTCAGACAGAGGGTGAATTAATCCAGCTTGTATTGCTGCTAGTAGATCCTGGAAAATTGCTTTCGGTGATTTTTCGCAAACGATCGCCAACGTTTCTAAATCAAACTCAGACCCAACACAAGCAGCGATGGAGAGAACTTGCTGTGTTGCTGACGGTAATTTTTGCAATTGACGCAGCAGCAACTCCACCACATTATCGGTGATATCTTGAGCTTCAATCTCAGTTAAGTTCCACTGCCAACTCAACTGTTGGGTATTAAAGGTCAACAGGTTTTCGCTATGCAGCAGCTTCAAAAATTCACCAACAAAGAAAGGGTTGCCCTCGGTTTTACGCAACACGACTTGAGTTAAGGAACGAACGATATCAGGATTGTGATGTAATGTCTCAGCTATCAGTTGACTCAACGGTTCCAGGGTTAAGGGGGTCAGGATGATTTCCTGAAGTACTGCTCCCTGGTTTCGCAGGCTCTTTAGCGTTAAGACCAACGGATGCGTTGGAGTCAGTTCGTTATCTCGGTAGGCTCCGATCAAAAACAGATACTGGATTTGCTCATCAAGTAAGATGAGTTCGATTAACTTCAATGTCGCAGAATCGATCCACTGTAGATCGTCTAAGAAAATGACTAGGGGATGCTCTTTTACACAAAACGCCCGCACAAATCTTTGAAACGTGAGATTGAAGCGATTCTGTGCCTCAGTTGCTCCAACTTCGGGGATGGGCGACTGCTTGCCAATAATTAACTCAACTTCCGGGATCACATCAATGATGATTTGCCCATTGTTTCCTAAAGCAGTGAGTAGACGCGATCGCCATACTTCCACCTGTTCATTGGGTTCTCCCAAGAGTTGCTGCACCAACTTTTGCAGGGCATCGACGATCGCGCTGTAGGGAATATTGCGCTGGAATTGGTCAAATTTGCCAGAGATAAAATAGCCATGCTTTGCGGTGATCGGTTTATGGAGTTCCTGCACCAATGTTGATTTGCCAATTCCCGCATAGCCAGAAACCAACATCATTTCGACAAGGAATTGAGGATTTTCTATGCCTGACTCTCGTCGGTGAGCTTCGCCAACATTCCCTCTTGGGGCTACTCTGTCAAACGCCACCCATAATGCTGCAATCTCCGCTTCTCGCCCATACAGTTTTTGAGGAATGCGGAACTGCTCGGAAACATCTTGCAGACCTAATTGAATATGAGCAATTTGACCTGTTGTTGTAAATTGCTCTGTACAGCGTTCTAGATCCGCTTTGATGCCCCAGGCACTTTGATAGCGATCCTCCGCATTTTTCGCCATCAACTTCAAAATTATGCCTGAAATGGGTTTGGGAATCGTGGTATTCAATTCATGCACAGGAATCGGCGGTTTGGCAATATGGCAATGAACTAGCTCCAGGATGTCTTGAGTTGGAAACGGTAGCTGTCCAGTTAACAGTTGGTAGAAGGTTACGCCTAGCGAGTAGAAATCGGTGCGATAGTCGAGCATCCGGTTCATCCGCCCGGTTTGCTCTGGCGACAGATAGGCAAGCGTGCCTTCTAACACATGGGGACTTTTGAACGTTGGATTCGTGCGGTTAAATTGGGTCGCAATCCCAAAATCAATAATTTTTACAACGCCAGTATCTAGATTAAAGACTATGTTTCCAGGGTTGATATCTTTATGAATTACATTGGCTGCATGGATTCTGCCCAGAATGTCGCAAAGGGCGATCGCAAGACCTAGAAAAGTGGATAAAGGCATGGGGCAGAATATATCTGGACGCTTATGCATCCATTGCTCTAGGGACTCTCCCCCAAAATCTTCTAAGATAATCACCAGAGTGCGTTGATAGTCCTGCTGGCTGTATGCTTTGATAATTCCTTCCAAGTTAAGGGAGCGGGTAATTTTATATTCCTGTCTGTAGCGGGTTAGTTCACCAGGTGAGGGATAATCAAGCTTTAGCATTTTTACGACGACCCCTACTCCATCGTCTCTGATGCCCCGGTACACTAGAGAATTGGCACTTTCGTATATTTTGTTTTGGATAGCAATACCAGGCAGAGTGATCATAGAGCAGCTCTTGAGAGGATAATCTGGTACACCTCAAACTATACAGTAATCCAGCTATCTAGATTTTTCATCTTCTGAGGTTCTATTTGGTTTTGTTCATTTCTAGCCAGTTGCAGAGTGATGGCGTTCACTTACGAGCGCTGTATCAATATGTAGAGCGTTTCTACAGCACTCGGCGGAAAGTTTTGCCACATCCCTCGTACAACTTAACTTCCTTACTGTCCCGTTGTGGTGATATCTTCATTGAAACTGCAACCCAAAGACATTGGATGCCAAATTGCCAAAGTTATTCAGCGTATTATCCCATACTCCGACTCCAGAAGCGTCAATAATTTCTCTTCCACAGCCGTTAAATAGGGACGATTCACCTTCCCCAACGACTGCAACAGACTTTTGACTGTCTCCTCTAGCGAATCGAAATACACCCGACTAATGCGATCGCTAATCTCCTGAACCTGCTGACATTCGGCAGGCAAGTAATCGTAAGACTTCAGGTGTTGCAACCCAACGGCGTACTCGCCATCCCACATCCTCACCGTGCAACTAAAGTCATTCACTGCGCTGACAATTGCCCAACAGCCACCCTTGCCTCTGAGTTCGGGATTATCCTTGGCTAAAATTTGGCAGATTCCACCAACTTGGTAGGTGTTGGGTACTTTCGTCCTTTCCATGATGCGCTGCACAACATCTTTGACGATTCTACCAGTCAGCACTTTCCCACCAGCAAGTTCTACTGCTCTTAGCCACACTTCTTGCTGTTGTTGAGGTTCAAGTTTTGTCATCGGTCGCACTTGGCGCTCACTCGTAGGCAGAATTTGTGATCCATTGGTTGTCAAATTCTCATCTGCCACATTTTGACAACCAATGGTTGTCAAATTTTCGTAAACACCAGCTGCGGCGATCAAATAATTTGATTGTTGCCGACTATGCCCAAAGCGATCGCGGCAGTATTCCTCAAATGTTTTATGCGTGGAGCGATAAAGCCGTCTGTCCCTTAATTCCGTCAGCGCCTTCCCAGCTTCAAAAAACGCCCGTTCCACTTTCCTTTCCAAGTGTAGGCGGTAAGCGTAGCCATGCCGTCAGGCTTATCGCTTTGCTCCTCTTGGGTCAACTCTGTTACTTCAACAGCGCTAACTGTAATTGTTGCTGTAGCTGGGTTTTCTTCAAGGTCTTGGTTATCTTGTGGTGTGTCCTTACTAGATGAAGCAGAGGTGGCGTTGTTGCGCTTACGGGGTGGTTTATTCATTACCCCACCTCTTTTTGGTTTAGTCGCATTTGCTTAGAGCCGATTGCAAATAGGTTTTGAGTGTGGGACTTAACTGCGATTGCGCCAAGCGCAGTGCCTTCAGTAATAACTCGTCAACAGAAACTGAAGACAAAGTAGGAGGAATGACACTGGTCGGCTTAATCATCAAAACGCACTCCAAAATCCACGCCTAAAACTTCTTCAATTTTGCGAAGGGTTGGTTCTGGTAAAACATCATTTTCTTCACGTTCAATCCGATACCAATTAGCACGAGTCATATCGGCCGCTTTTGCCAATTCTTCTACCGATCGTGGATCTCGCTCTCTGGCTTCTTTAATTCTTGCTCCGATGCCAGGGGCATCAACCCGTATAACCCGTTCTATTTGCACATCTATAGACATGAACAATCCTCTCTATTCAATCATTTCGTAGATTCTATGTAAATTGTAGAGTGACACTTGACAAAATGTCTAGTGAGAGGATACAGTATAAATATAAAGAAAGCGCCCGGACTGCGAATCTAGCCCTTTACCTGACCTGCGACAATTTATTTTTCTCAAAAATGGACAAGAGTTAAAGCTTAAGAGTGTGGGGAGTGGGGAGAGTGTGGTCGCGGTGGGGGGAAGTGAGATTCTCCTCACACCTTCTACAACTCCCACACCTCCCATCGCTGCGACACCTTCCACACTCCCCACACCTCCCCTACCTCCTCTACCTCCTCTACCTCCCCTACCTCCTTTATCCCGTACTCACCCTCTGTATGCTGCTATCAAATCTATACAAGTACAACAGGCATCATTAACCCAGCAAACAGAGTCAAAAATTGCAGATTTTCCACAAACTAATTCCCAAACAAATAATCAAGTAATTATTCCCGAAGCCCCTCAATCTCAAGTTAGTCCGCCTTCAGAACAGAGCAGCACTCATAACTCACAAAACACGGAATCAATATCAGTCGATGAATTAGACGAATTAGACCTATTGAAACGCCGTCGTCGCCAATCCGAAATTATTTCTGACACCATAGAGGATAACAAAACTTTTGTTGAAAAACCCTCTAGTGTTAGCAAGGATTTGTTGGAATCTAACAGCATACCTACTGGTAACAGTTGGGTCAATATCAAACAGGTAACAGTTTATAAACAAACAATCCCTCGAAGGTTTTTAGAAGCTAAACAAAATCAAGACATTGCTTTTGCTGCTAGAGAGCTTCTCAAGAACTATGGCGTTCAACAAGATGATGGCTCTACAGTTTATCGTGCTGATGCTTTTCTTATTAAAAAGAATAAATCTACTTATAGTATTCATCGTCGTCAAGCAACAAACTTAGATAATCCAATTATGGAGTTTGAAGCCTCACAATATCATATTAATATTACTCAAAAACCTTTAGATAAGTTTTTACCTATAGAACGCCAGGAGTTTTTAACGGTTGCAGATACCTTAAAGCAAGGTAAAGAGCTACCCTCCTTCGATGAAGACCCCAGGAAAATTGCTAACAGTCTAAGCTCCCTTTCTCCTGATGGCACTCATAAAATACTTGAAAGTTTTAAATCTTTAGAAGTTTTAAGAATACTTACAAGTACCCTAGAAGCCTTTAACTCTCACGATTTAGAATTAGGTAATTATCGCATTACTTATACTCCTAATGATGAAAATAGTGGTGATATCAAGCTTTTAAAAACTGAACATAACGGAACTACAA
Organism: Nostoc sp. FACHB-888; assembly: GCF_014696655.1. NCBI lineage: Bacteria > Bacillati > Cyanobacteriota > Cyanophyceae > Nostocales > Nostocaceae > Nostoc > Nostoc sp. FACHB-888. The sequence continues at coordinate 5,202 of NZ_JACJQM010000166.1, forward strand.
GAGTTGCTGTACACCTAGAATTGAGCCGTACTGATGAACAAATGAATCATCAAGTTCACTCTATGGCTATTAACTCATTAGAGATTGACAAACTCAGGCTCCTAGCAACTAAACTTCAAATTCCAACAATTAATTCTGCTGCTAATGCTCACGCAACTCGTGATATCCCTTTGCCACTTCATCCTGCATTAGCTGAAGTTTGGAGCTTACTGGAAACTTCTGTCAGATGGACATCTGGAGCTAATCAAGGTAACGAAGGTTTTCGTGAGCGATTTCAAAAAGACCCCAATGCTAAACTAACTTTAGGTGAGCAGTCACAACTTTATTTTAAATTTTTAATTCAAACTAAAGAAGAGATTATTATTCATGGGAAAACTGATATTATTTTGCCACCACTTAGCGAAATCACAGAGGATTTAAAATTGTTACGTGAACAATCTATTAATAATTTTTATAGCCCGAAGATTTCCCAAAATGCCGAAACACAGAAGCCAACTCCGGAAAAACCTCACAATCCAGAATCTCAATTAAACAACTTGGAAGTTTAGTATGCAATCCACAGATGTTAGAGAAACTATCGCCTCCATTAATCGTGGGAGTGGAATCTCAAATAATATGATGGCTTATCGACTGGCTCTCATGATGGAGAGAGTGCCACAGAGTACAGTGCAATCACCCATTGAATTAGATTCCCAATCGCGTCAAAATCTTGAAGATAATCTCAGAAGTATTTTGACCAAAAGCACTCAAAATACTGAAGATTATAGGCAACAACTTAAAAATCAATATCTGGCTGAATATTCTCAAAAGTTTGGTGTATCTCAACCCGAAAAAACTGTGAATGAGCAGCCTAATAATTTCTCTAGAGTTGAAAATCTAATTACCCAAAGAAAGCATATCTTCCTCCAACAAATGATGGCTCAAGGTGAATCCAACGCTAGTTCAACTCCCTCTACACCAGCAAATCAAGAGGTTAATAAACAACATCAAGGCGATGACTTTAGCAAAAAGTCCCTGATTCCTGCCGTTGTTCAAACTATCATTGCTAAAGGTCAAGATACTAAAAATGAAGGCCGCGTTTATGAAGGCGTTCTTTATAGACTTCAATTACTGATTCAAGAAGGTATACAGTTTATCAATATTAACCGCAAAAATGAATCCAACCAAAAAGCTTTTGCTGCATATAAAGACCACACTAACGAGTTTACAATTACATCAAATAATCTCTCAACTGAAGAAGCACAAAAAATAGTTGCTTTTAATCAGCAGCGAATTGCAAAACAACAAGCTCAACCTCCTATTCAAATTGATAAAAATCAGGAATTTTCTTTTGACAAAGATAATAATCCCGATCTTGGAGATTAGGCATATTCAACTAAAATACCCCATCACTAATCCAAATATAAATCCACTGATTAAGAGATACCGTCTTAATATTGGATTTATTTTTACGAAAGGAGCAATTATTGTTGCAAGAAATATGTAAAATGTGGCTTCAAATATATCAGTGCTGAATGTGATGACGGCAGCGATAAACAGCCCACCAAATATCAAACATCCAACTACATACTCTATCTTGTCCCATAGCTTAGTGTCGTCCAGGTAGCGCATGAGTTAATCTCGACTTTTTCGGGATTGTAGCATCTACTCCATAATAATTGTTTACTTGATAGGGAAATTTTATTGTAAATATCGTTCCCTTACCGACAACGGAATCTACAGACAGTTTCAGCCCATGAGAATAAGCTACCATCATTGCAATATACAATCCTAACCCGGAGCCAGGTGAAGAAATAGTCCCACGATAAAAAGGTAGAAAAATATTCGCCAAATCTTCTGGTTCAATACCAACGCCTGTGTCTTCAATTAAAACTACCAAGTCATCACCCTGGTTCAACAATCGCAAGAATATATCACCTGTCTCTGTATATGAGAGGGCATTTTGAAGTAGATTTGAACACATTCTATAAAGATGTATCGCATCTCCTCTCACCCTGGTTCCATGCAGATATCCTGTACAAGTCTCGTAGTGCAATTTTAAGCCCCGATTAATAACTTTTGGCCTATACTCTTGATATAAATTATTCAGTAAGTCGCCAAAATCAAATTCATTAATCAAGGATGGATTCAACCCGATAACTCTATCTCTTGACTGATGACTTTGATACCTATCTATCAACTGAATTACTTGATTATTTGTCTGCCATAAGGATATCAAAATTGTTTTTATCTCTTGTAAAGTACTACCGTACTCTCCATCCATCATTTGCTTTAAAACAACTGACTCATTGACAACCGCGTTTGATACGTCATGCAATAATGTGGAAATATTAATTTTATTTATGAATTTTGCTTGGGACATATAGCCACTCCTAAACGAAATTTATTTTTTGTTACCAACTGATTTTTCGCAAAGATTTTTACTTTTAAGTATAACTAACTTTTCGCAATATATGTTCTACTTAAAACCTGCCTCTGAAATTAGTTTGCAAATATTTATATTCTAATTTTCGGGAAAATAACTAATACTTATTTTTAAATTATACAGTTTTCATTCAAATATTTATGGTATAAAAAGAGAAGAGGTTAAAGATTAACTTCCGGTGCAAATATTCTCGGTGCAAATATGACTATCAAGACAATTCGGGTAGTAGTAATTGAAGACCAAGAACTATGTAGACTTGGCATTAGAACAGCGATCGCACAAGAATCAGACATGGAACTGTGCGGTGAGGCTAGCTGTGGATTGGAGGGATTAGAGTTAGTCAAGGCAACAAATCCTGATATTGTCTTGCTTGATATTGGACTACCAGATATCAACGGACTGGAGATGACAACCAAGATTAAGAAGGACACTTTATCCAAAGTTATTATCCTCAGTGCTTATTCTAGTCAAAATATGATTAACGAAGCTTTTGCCTGTGGTGCTGATTCATATTTCTTAAAGACAACCAAGATCGACTCGATTAAAAACGCTATCCGTTGTATTTATCAAAATGAAGAATATCTTGACCAAGCGATTATCAAGAGATTTCTGGAATTGAGCCATCGTCAGAGTATAAAAATTAAAGGCAAAAGGTACAATGAGTTGCCTACAACTCAAGAAATTGAAATTCTCAAATTAATTGCCAGTGGCTACTCCAATAAAGAAATTGCTAATCAACTTTTCATCAGTATTAGCACAGTCAAATCCCACACTGGCAACCTTTTTCTCAAGTTGGGAGCTAGAGATCGAGTCAATGCCATTCTTAAAGCTCAAAGTTTTGGCTACCTAGAACCTTCGCCGCAAGACTGGAGAGCTATTGGGTAGTTCATTATTTCTTGTTCTTTTGCATTTGAATCAAGCAATATCCTTTCAAGCGATTTTCTTCTTGGCAAGCAGCCAGAGTCTGCTGATTATCAACAAAGAGCTTATAAGTTTGCTTACCTTCGCTGGATTTTACCCATTGTAAAATCTTCAAGTCGTTGTTTGACAACATAACTGATTGATTTTGACCCAAGTTAGTTATCACGTTCCAAGTTGTAAATGAAGCAAGCATCGCACCAGCTGCTGTCACTCCTCCTACCAGAGCGCAGATAGACCAAAAATGCATCTGAAAATTCCCTGTAGATAATCGCATCTCTTTTGGTGGCGATGATGCAGATGATGTTGATGATTGTATCAGAAGAGGCATTTGTTCAGTTAAGACATCACGCACAGCATTACTGACTACAGTGTTGTTCATCGATTGGGCTGTTTTAGAAGTATTCGCCACTTTCTCTTCGATTGTTAGTACCCAAGCTTCAATCATTGCCTCCATTCGTGCTTGCAGTGAAATCATTGTCTCTTCATATCTGCCAAGTGTTGCCATGACTTGAAACATCGGGTCATCTTCTGCTAACCCTACTTGCTGTGCTGTTTCAACAATCCTCTGTTGTTCGGCTTCAGAATACCCCTGCAATATTTCTGATGTTCTCACCTGCTGATACTCCTAAGAGGCTGTTTGAAAAGTTTGGGGGGGTAAAATTTTATGCTAATCGTCTTACCATGATCCGGATCATGGCAAGGTAGATAAACGTCTCCGATGTTTCCGGTAATAACTCATAGTCTCTGGCCAATCGCCGACAGCCCATTAGCCACCCAA
>NZ_JACJQM010000167.1:0-9324 GCF_014696655.1 Nostoc sp. FACHB-888
ACCACTTTTTATCACCATATAACACTGTCAAAGCTAATGCATCAAGTCATACTTATTACAAATGTTGTTGAAGCAATCAATAACATTTTGAGCACTTCTAGACTCTTAAATTTGGAGAATTAAGTATGAAAAAAAGTTTCTTAAGGATTGCAGTTACCACTACATTAGGTGTTGTGGCTTTTTCTCAGCCAATATAGCTTGCACATGGGAGATCATTCAGAATAGCGTACTCGTGTCGTGGCTTCCTCACTTTCATGATTTTGGATTGGTCTTCGGAATAATTCAACCCATATATACTGGATGCTTAGGAGTTTTAATGTCGCCTGAATCTTTTATTCAGCGACCAATACGATGGTTACAAGTCATTTCTCGCTATCAAGGAACTCACAGTGGTGCTCCCAATTTCGCTTATGAACTCTGCACTCAAAAGAGCGAGCAGATTTTTAATGTAGATATAGATATAGACCTGAGAAGCTGGTGTGTAGCAGTAAATGGTGCTGAGCCAATTCGCCAACAAACTTTAGAAAAGTTTGCACAGATCCTTGAACCCTTTGGTTTCCGAAGGAGAACTTTTTGCCCTGGTTATGGGCTTGCCGAAGCAACTCTTAAAGTTTGTAGCGTCCGAAAAACAGACAGTCCGGTCATCTGCACAGTTCAGGAATCGCACTTGAACAAAACCGTCTTGTTAAAGCTTATGAAAACCAAAAAGATAGCCGGATGCTTGTAGGATACAGTTTCAGTACAAAGACAAATCAGGTATTTTATGCTTCATGTAAACACATACTCAACTACAAAATCTCACGCTCTCGTTATAGGTGGAAGTATTGCTGGTATGCTAGCTGCTCAAGTTCTGTCTAAACATTTTGAGCAAGTAACAATTGTGGAACGGGATAATCTCCCTGAGCAACCAGGACAGCGCCCAGGAGTACCTCAGGCTCAGCATGGACATATACTGCTTCAACGCGGTCAGCAAATTTTAGAACAGCTTTTTCCAGGTTTAAAAACTGAATTAATTGCAGCAGGTGCATACTCTGTTAACATAACCGCAGATCTTCTCTGGTACCTTAACGCATGGACACCTCGCTTTCCTTCCGATATTACTACCATCAACTGTAGTCGAAATCTATTGGAATGGGCTATCCGCCGCCGTGTAGCTAATAATAACCGTGTTGCATTTCTTCAAGGAGCACAGGTAATTGGCTTGTTGTCTAACTCTAGCCACAGTAGAGTTACAGGTGTAAGAGTATACCTACGCAACCAAGGTAAAACTGATTTTACTGCTGATTTAGTAGTGGATGCTAGTGGGCGTAATTCCCATTCCATTCAATGGTTAGAAGCATTGGGCTATGCGACACCACAAAAGACAACTATTAATTCCTTTTTGGGCTATGCCAGCCGATGGTATCAAATTCCAGAAAACTTCCCAGATGATTGGCAAGTCGCCGGAGTATGGGGAAAACCACCAAATATGAGTCGTGGTGGTTGGCTCTTTAAAATCGAGAAAAATAACTGGTTGGTCACACTTTTTAGCGTTAATCGGGATTATCCTCCAACCGATGAAGCTGGCTTTTTAGAATTTGCTCGGAGCCTGAGAGCACCCATCATCTATGAAGCCATCAAAAATGCTCAACCCATCTCACCCGTTTATAGCTACCGACGTACAGAAAATTGCTGGCATCACTATGAAAAACTGTCAAGATTTCCCGAAGGCTTAATAGTATTAGGTGATGCCGTCTGTGCGCTCAATCCTGTTTCCGGTCAGGGTATGTCTGTCTCTGCTTTAAGTGTATTGATTTTGGATGATTGTTTAGTCAAGCAATTTTCCTGCCATCCTCACCGAAATTTAATCGGTTTATCAAAGCGTTTTCAGAGACGACTAAGTCAGGCGATTGCTCTACCTTGGGCGATAGCAACAGGTGAGGACTTACGTTGGTCTACTACAGAAGGTGGACGACCTAACTTCATGACTCGCCTTTTTCAGCAGTATGTAGATCAAGTGCTGCTACATGGGATCGAAAGTCCCCATGTTTACAAAGTTTTTTTAGAAGTTATGCACCTACTCAAACCACCCAGTACACTTCTCCATCCCAGTATTGGTATACCAGTATTGCTACAGTTTATCAAAAGGTTTACTCATAGAAGTGACTGGCAGGTAGCTCGTTTAGTTGCAATTTCGGAAACTAAGAGGACATGAATTTCAAATGCCCTTTTTTGGTAAGCGTTTACTAGTTTTATATACCATCAAAGATAACTTATGCAAACAGATCCTAACACACAGAGCTTTATAATTCAGGAGAGTGAGCCTTCTATGCAAGCTCACTCCAGTCAGGCAGTCTTGCCACCTGGACTTACCCCTGTCTTCAGTGTAAGTATTTTTAACTTACAAGTTTTTCGTCAAGCCATCACGAATGCTATACTGACACTGGTACATGAAATATCTCTGTACATTCAGATCCTTCGCTATGACTTTTCAGCAACACTAATACCATTTTTACTCTTTTTTCTAGCTGGTTGGCATCATGCGAAACTTGCGGTGAATGACCTAGCTTTGCCTCTCAGCAGCGCTATTCTGTACTGCCTCCTATATGCAATTACATTCTGTCTCTCCAATCAACTTAGTGGTATTGAAGAAGATCGTATCAACAAACCCGATCGCCCTTTAGTTAAAGGCTATGTCTCCTACCAGGGAGCACAGATCCGGTGGTACTTTAGCATGATACTTTATTCCTTTGTGGGATGGTGGTTGGGTTTACTCTGGCAAACACTACTATGGCAAGTAATTACTTGCTTGCATAACTTCTGCGGCTGGTCTCGAAACTGGTTGACCAAAAACCTCTGTAACGCGATTGGTTTCTTCCTAGAGCTTTCAACAGCCTGGCAACTTGCGACCCCCCTTGAACCAACAATCCTTCGCTGGATCTCAATTTTATCTGTAGTCATGTTCTTTGTCATACCGCTTCAAGACCTGCGTGATATGGTAGGGGATTATACTATAGGTAGAAAGACCTTCCCCCTAGTCTTTGGTGAGAAAGCCACGCGAATCTTCTTACTCGTTTGCTTCTTAGCCTTACCGCTCATGACGCACCAATTCCTAATAGTGCCTTTGAGAATATCCTTTACTGCTATTTTATGCGATATCCTGCTTGCTGGAATTAGCATAGCGCTCGCTATTAGAGTTGTGCTTTTTCGAGAGCCTCGCGCCGATCACCTGACTTATTTGATGCTCACCTATTGGTTTTGCAGCGTATTAGCAAGTTCAATCATTTTGCTCTAACTATCTCACTAATTTGCGATACGCCCAGATGGTCATTCAAGAAACCATAAATCACGGTTGCAGCTATGAGTTTAGTTGGCAGTCAACTAGTGGATTCTGAGGGATTGCAGAATCTCAGTCTGGAAACGCCCAAAACGCCCAATTTTATTTACTTCCACAAGATTAGACCTCTTGCAAAAGTCCCCGGTTACATGAGAAAAGTAGGTGAGAGTAAGCAACAGCTATGACCTACAAACAGGTAAAACATCTCAAAACCGAAGACTTCAAACGCTTGTGTGGAGTGCGCCCGGAGACTTTTACTGAAATGGTGTCTGTCGTGCAAGAGCGATCGCCCTCAAAAAAGAAAACAGGACGACTAGGAAAACTAAGCGTGGAAGACTAAGTGTTAATGACTTTGGAATATTGGAGAGAGTACTGCACTTACTTTCACATAGGTCATCTTTCCGGGGCAATACACACAATTGTCTTGCAGTCTCAGTGTATTGCGCGATTCACCAGTATTTACCAAGACTGTCTTAAATGTTATGTATGCAGTAAAACCCTCATTTTTTCGCGATCGCGTACCCTTGTGACGACCTGAAGGGAAAAATGGATAAAGTCGAGCTTAGCTAAAGTTCGAGTTGTGGGTGAACACGTACATCAGAAACTTACCTCTCTTCTGTCACTCTCCGGGAGGGCGATCGCTAGAAGCCTCATGAGGCAATCAATACAAGCTATACTATTAGAAAAAAATCGGTCTTGTATTTGTTATTAGAAAAGAATCGCTCGATCGCTTGCTATACAAAAGCTCTAGATTTTAGAAAAGGCAAATGTTTTCGGAGACTGACAGAAGAGGGTTACAGCTATTTTCAGGTAAATAGACCACAATGGTTGAACCAACCGAAGGCATCATCTTCGGTAATATAATTTACAGCAAGAGCCATTGCTCGGTCGAGTAATTCCAGTGTGCGTGCTTCACGGGAACGGAGAAATTGTTTCAGTTTTGACCAACAAAGTTCTATGGGGATAAATCAGGAGAGTAGGGAGGCAAAAACTTGACGAATGCACCAACGGACTCAATGGCAATTTTTACACACTCGGCGTGATGAACCCTCAGGTTATCCATAACCACGATTGCCTCTTTCCACAATTGAGGTGCTAAGACCTGAGTTACATATGTGAGAAACACTTCAGTATTGGTGCTTCCAGGCACAGTCATCGCCGCAACCATTCCATCAAGGTTCAAAGCACCAATCAAAGAAATATTTCCACCCTTGGTTCCAGGAATGCTACCAATTGCTCGTTCCCCGTCTACGGCTCTACCAAACAAGCGTGACATTGATAAATTCAATCCAGCAACATCTCCAAATATTAGGTTTCGTACGTCAATTTTATCTAACCACCGACGATATTCATGGCGTAATTCCTGTACTCGTGGAGTATCTTGCTCACTTGCATAGAGACTTTTTTTTTACAACGTAAGTTTAATTTTTCTACCGCACGATGCATTGTCGAAATGCTGATCCTAATTCCTGTACTTTCCGCAAGGCGATGCCTGCGGCGGGCTACGCCTACGCATAACTCTAAAAGCAACAAATCATTTTTCTCTTCCACCCAAGACTTAATCAAACTAAGATGTTCGATTTTGAATTGTTGGCTTTTGGTGTCCCCCACGTTTTTTGGCTTCAATTTCTCCATTTTGACGATAATGACGCAGTAGGTTTCGTACAAATGACAAGCTTACCTTGAATCTTTGAGCCAAGTGGCGTTGAGAGCCATCATGAGCTTCCCACGCTGCAATCACACGACGACGCAAATCCACTGAGTAAGATACTGGCATCGAATCAAACAATCATTTCAGAGCTATTTTACCAATTTTATGGTTCAATTACCTGAAAATTGCTGTAACTCGAGCTTGAGCAAGTCAAAAATTAACAGTCAAAATAAATGCAAACTCCAAAATTGATTGACCGCACTTACAAAAATTCTACCTGTCGCCCCCTTGGAGCAGTCGAGAAAATAATTTGGTTGTACGACCAAGTTCAACCAGCACATTTTGCGCTGACAGCACAGATTAAAGGAGAATTTAGTCCTGAGCAACTAAAATTTGCCCTCATGCAAGTGCAACAGCGCCATCCATTGCTACGAGTAGGCATCGCTTTAGATAAAACCGAACAGCCCTGGTTTGTCGAAGAGGTAGCTAGCATCCCACTGCGAGTTTTAAGGCGACAGTCCGAGCAACACTGGCAACAAGAAGTTGAGACAGAAATTTCTACACCTTTTAATTGGAACCAGGCACCCCTGGTACGTGCAGTCTTGCTACACTCTCTGGAGATGTCAGAATTAATCATCGTTTACCATCACTCGATCGCCGACGGAACTTCTGGTGCATATTTAATCCGAGACATTTTGCAGGCGATCGCTACCCCTAACACTATCTTCCAGCCTCTACCAATGCCTCTTTCCTTAGAGGAATTGATGCTAGGTAAAGCCGATGCAGCTCTTTCGCCCTGCCCTGTAGGGCTTCAAACTTCAATCTTCAAACCTCAGGCTTCTTCTCTCCGTCCTCGCTTGCTAGCTGGTTCACTTACCTCAGAGACAACAGCTCAATTAATTTCTCGTTGTCGCCAAGAGCAAACTAGCGTTCATGCTGCTATTTGTGCTGCTTTTCTCTTAGCCATCGTCCGTCAATCCAGTTCAAAACAACCGCAAACTCTGAGATGCATGACACCAATTAATCTCCAACGGCATTTCATGTCTGCAACTGATGCACAGTTTAGTCTTGGCGCTACCGCAGCTAAGACTGGGCACACTTTAACTCCTGATACAAGCGTATGGGCAGTGGCTCAGTCAGTCAAACAACAATTAAACCAAGCAATGGAGACCGAGCGGGTCATGGCAGAAATTCAGCAATCTCAAGCATGGATGTCTACAAACCCTAGTTCAACTCAGGTTTTGCAAGGATTTATCGAACAACAAGCTTGCGATCTAGCAGTTACTAATCTCGGACGCTTAGCGATCGCCCAACAGTTTGGGCAACTTCAGCTGCGGAGAATCTACGGACCCTCTGGCATGGGACCCAAGGAATTTAGTCGCATATTAGGAGTTGCAACGGTAAGCGATCAGTTGTGTTTTACGCTGTTTTGTCCTGAGTCGGTCATGTCCTCAGCCGCAGTCGATCAACTGCTACAAGAAGCAATGCAGTTGATTCATGCTGCAATCACGTCAATTTCTTAAGTTCGGCTTTTCCTTGCCACAGATAAAATTATTTTGGGTAACACGTATGGTTTCTCTTGGTATATCATCAAAGGTGGTTGAAAATTCAACAAACCCTCTGGTTTTGACTCTCTTCACTGAACTTCGTTCCCTAATTGCAGATCTTGGTAAGAATGGTGGGTTAATTAGTCCATCTGTTTATGATACTGCCCAAGTGTTGCGTTTTTATCCACCAGCTACAGGTGTAGAGCCAGCATTAGAATGGTTACTAACACAGCAACAAGCTGACGGTGGATGGGGCAATCCCCGGATTTCTCACCACAATTCTCAAAGCCTTATAAAATCTGGATTCCAATGTTTTACACAGCATCAAAAAATAACCTGTCAAAAATGCCCAAAATACATTCTGGGTAAGGATTATGAGGAATGTTCGCGGGACTTGTGAGAATGTGCCACAATTTTTGTAACTTTTTCTTACCCCATAAACACAAGTTGGAACGTAAGCGCATCAGTTTATCTGCTTTAATGTCGGCAGTTTTGATCACAAACAGCTTATAATCTGCCATAAAAGCTTAAAAGTTTCCGAACTGCGGTCGCCTAAAACCCAAGCTATAACTCCCGGAATGTGCTTATTCACTGCTGTCCACAACCAAATTTTGTTTTTTTTTACCGATAAATGTTTCCAATTCATCAATTTGGGTAATTTCTGGTATTTCATCCTTTTGGGGTGTATCAGTCAAAGTATTACCAACCTCTTTTACCCAATTAATGACTGTTGTATGATAGCGAAGCGTTAGCGAGTCTACGAGCGTCTGTACTTTTTTCACTCGTTCTATTGCCCGAAAGCCAGAACCATTAACATACATTTCTAGACATTCACGCTTGATTTCTTCCGAGTAACCTTTCGGTTCATAAGAATCAACAAACTGACGACCACATTCCACACAGATGTAGTTTTGTTTACCTCTTTGTTTACCATTTTTGCGAATGTGGGTTGACGCACACCTTGGACATTTCATAGCGATGGCTACGCCCGCCGAAGGCATCGCACTAATTCATATTTCTATTCTGCAACGCCTTTTTTAGCTGCCATACAGCCTTATCTATGGGATTTTCCCAACTCGTAATTCGTTCATGTCTGAGTGGTAATGCTCAACTGCCTTCAGTTTCTGGTATCCAGGCTATAGTACTGTATCCGTATCCAGGCGTGACAGGACGACCTCCTTTTCCTCCTTGAGGATAATGCTCGTAGGTTCTTTCTCTTAGCGTCGGCGCATCTGGTCTGGACCATGTGGTATGGTCTCCGGCGAGGACAATACGTTCTTGTTTTGGTATATTTTTACTGTATAGTCTCATCAGCTTGTGGCGCTGTGGTCTGGTATCTTGTATTGCCTCATAGATACTTGACCATTGACGACGGAACACTGGACACATTGATAAATCTGCCAGACTGTATGCGTTCCGTGTCAGCAAGATTGCATCCATTAATTCAAATGTCGCATCCTTTGCCCGACATAAACAATCATAAGCTGCTTGACGGAATTCTCTTAACTGTGCAAAAACATCCATAGCGGAAGATGAAAATTGGTTGTGCTTTTTTCATCTTCCGTTGCTGGGGTGCTTTTTCTTACTGGCATCCCTTTCTTTTTTTGCACTGCTACTGTCTAGTCACGCATAACGATCGCTCTTCTTTAGTCTAAAGTCCAGTTATATAGTCATCAACTAGTAGTGCAAAATTGTTTTGTAGTAAGAGGTATACAAAGATTGAACTATAGTATTAATCCCCCATCTACCCTAAATCCTGCCACCATTCAAAAAACCTGTCCCGTTATCAAAGGTTATCCATTTGTTGGCGCTGCCCCCGAGTTTTTTCTCAATCCTCTTCAGTTGTTGCCAAGAGTCACAAAGGAATATCCTAACGAAGTGGTAGATCTGAATTTCGGACCGGTCAAAACTTACTTAGTTACTCACCCTGATCACGTTAAGCACGTTTTGCATGACAACTGGCATAACTTTGGTAAGAGGATGTTTGAAAAGTCAGATAAATGGTAAAAAAGTCTCTGGGTATACGCTGTGAATAGATAATAGACAGCACCGAGAGAACGACATGAGTAAAGCATACCCCAGGAATCTGACCCGCACCCAATATGAATTTCTGAGTGACATGATTCCAGAACCGAAGCCTGGTGGTCGGAAACGTGAAGTCGATATCATGGTAAGGCGATTGGCATAAATTTTGACTTCTCAAAACTTTTCAAACATCCTCTTAGTCCTCAGAAATTCTCGCATATACTGATTAACCAACTCAGGCTGTTCTTGCTGCACCCAATGACCACAATTGGGTATGTACTTGATTTGAAAATCTCTGACATAGGCTGCGGTGTCATAAGTTAGCTCCTTACCGAGTGCAATGTCATTTTCTCCCCAAATCATCAGTGTTGGCACATCCAGAACACCCCAATTTGGATTTAGCATTCTCTGTTGAAAAATATTGCGGTAGTAGTTCAACATTGCTGTGAGAGCACCGCGTTTTGCAACGGCATTTTTATAAGCGTCAATATCCGCTTTATTGAAAGCACTCTTGTTAACTGCTGTAGTTTTTAAACCTGTTTCAATTGCTTGGTAGTCTGAAGATTGTAAGAGTAATTCTGGTATCCACGGTAGTTGAAAGAGGAATATGTAGTTGCTACGTAGCAATTGTTGAGGAGTGCGTAACCCTTGGGCAAATTTGGCAGGATGAGGCAGGTTAATGATAATTAGTTGCTCTAACATTTCGGGGTGAGCATAGGCAAAATTCCAAGCGATCGCACCTCCCCAATCATGCCCAACTAATACACATTTTTGATATCCTAATC
>NZ_JACJQM010000168.1:0-9290 GCF_014696655.1 Nostoc sp. FACHB-888
CTGGCATTGCTCTAAAATTTTCAGGTAGCACTTACTAAAGCCAGCACTGTAAACATCGTCACAAACACGATAAGTTTCATTTTGAGAAAAGCGCCCTCCCTGTGTATCTTGTAAATAAGTATCTACAATTGGAGGAATAGATAAGTTTTTCAAGCTACATTCACTGATATTTTCTACTAATTGTGGTTGATTCGCTTGCTGCTGGATTAAAGGCAACCACCCTTGTGCTAGGGATTCAGAGACAACTTTTCCACTCCAATCTGGATTGAAACGATATAAAATTACACGGTCAGAGCTGAACAATTGCCTAATCTCTTGGGTGGTTGTCTGAAAAATATATTCCAAGTCAAGAGATTGACGGATTTTTTCAACAGTGATAGCAACAATTCTCTGAGAATTTGCTGCTTTGAGTGTTTCTATTTGTAATAATTCTACAGGCTGAGGACAGGCTATTTCTAAGTAGTTATCGGGCTTTAACATAATTTTTAGTAAGAGGTTAAGGGAATTAAAAAGTAGTCTAGTTAAAGTTTAAAAAGGATTCATCAAAACTACTTACATTTTTCGTGAACAAGTACGATTTATAGCTAGGGTTTCAACTATTAATAGTCTCCTAGAATTAAGCCAATAATGATTCTAAAAATTCCCATGCTTAAGGCAAGAGCATAGCCACATTTAATTTTGTTGCTAATATTTGTTGCTAATACTCGTATCATTAGTCATCCTTAATAACCATCTTTGGAAGTTTGACTCAATGACCAAACAATTCGCAATTCGCAGTTAAATACGAGAAATAGTTTAATTGCTTAATTGTTAATTAGTGGGTTTCAAGCCCCCACTGATTTTAATTGCGTAAAGCCTGCGGCATGGCTGCGCTTAGAGCGGAGCGGGGCGTTAGCCCATTGCTCTCTTCACAATTGCGAATTGGGTTGACGACATCGCTGGAAACTGACGGCAAATCTGAGCCTTGATTCTGAGAAGCCATAATGATACTAGACGCAACAATAATCAACTCTTACCTAGAGTTCCCTTGTTTTACTTCAAAATTAAAATTCTGCTGGAAAATTGCAGTGTAATTGACTCAGGAAGACTACAGATGTAAAATGTTCGAGTGCGTATACCAGTAGTAGTCAAGGTATCGGACTGAGCGATACCCTTATTTAATTGTATAGGTGCAAGCCTAGTAGCCTACCAACCGTTGCATCATTGGGTGATGGCTGGGAAAAGGGGTTCTTACCTCTTGTCCTTAAAAGAGCCAACTTCACCAGAGCAACTACTAGATCAATTTTGTGATCCATTTGTGGACATTGGGTTAGCCAATAACCCAATTTCCCCACCCCAAATTTCCGGTAGCATTCACGTTCGCAAAGCGTCTGTGAAAGAGAAATGTGCCATTCGTATCGCCCAATAATCTCCCACCAGACGATATAACTGTGACCATTGGTGAGAGGTTAGAATGATTGCACAGACGTCTGTGAGGGTACGGAAAAAGGGGATAAATCCAGCGATTGAGACTGCTTTTAGTAGGGCTTTAACATCTATTTTTACTTTAATTGCGGCACGTAGCTTTGGCGACTAACTACCGCTAAAAATAATACTAAAAAAGTTAAAATTCCAGCTAGATATAAAGGATAGCCATAGGTTATGGGATGCGATTGATGAATGAGCGTTCCAGCAATTATAGGCCCAATACCATTAGAGATACTTAAATAAGATGCGTTCAAACCTAAAGCAGTTCCCTGCTCTTGTGCTTTAGCATTCAGAGAAATTAGTGTATTGATCGTGGGTTGGACTAGAGAGTTGAATAGAGAAAATAATATGACAACTCCCACAAAATAAATAATGTTTTCCCAAATTGGCATGAGAATAAATGACAAACTGCGGATAAATAAACTGAAAAATAATATATTTACTATATTAAATTTCTGATTGAGAATTGAAACGCCCCAAGTCTGCATAATTACCCCCAGGACTCCAAAAACTAGAAACATCAGTGTCAAAGACTGACTATTTTGATCCAACACATTAATAAAGTAGGGTTGAAAAGCATAAGTAAAAATTGTGAACGTAGTGCCAATAAAAAAGTTGATGACTAAAAGTATACCAACTTTCGGAATAGCTAAACCCCTAATTAAATTTCCTAAACCTAGATCAAAGATATTTCGTGCCTTATCAGCTTTGTTTTGTAGGGTTTCAGGTAAAAGAAAAATTGTGACTAAAAGTCCTACAAATGCAACTGCACCAGAAACTAAAAAAGCCATCCCCAAAGAAATCTGCTGCGCTAGCAAACTCGTAACTGGACCTAATACAAAACCTAAACCAGATGCTGCTCCATAAATCCCAAATCCTCTAGCTCGGTTTTCTGAAGTGGTGACATCTGAAATAATTGCCTGAGCAACAGAAGCATTGCCTCCAGTTATGCCATCCAGAAATCGTGCTAAAAAAAGAACAACTGCTGTTGTAGCAGTTCCAGCGATTAAGTTAGCAATTACAGTCCCAGCTAAACTAATAATCAATAAAGGTTTGCGCCCAAAGCGATCCGAAAGTTTCCCAATAACAGGAGTTGCCAGGAATTGAGCGACAGAGTAGATTGAAAATAACAAACTCGTTTGGAAATCGCTTAAACCAAATCGTTTCCCATAAAGATAAATAATCGGAATTAAAATTGTCAAACTCAGGGAGTTAATAAAAGCAATTAAGGCAGTAATCCAAAATTTTTGATTCATTAGCGATTTCTAAGTACTAGGTTTTTATTTATATCAATTCTCTATACAAGTTGCACATAATAAAATGCTTGAGGTTCTGTGTATTCTTGAAAAATGATTTTATGCATACTCACATAGATTTAATGGTAACGACTTGTCAACTATATTAATAGTAGTATTTGCTATTTTTCGGCTAGTGCCAATGAAACTTCAACTAATAGAACTTTCTTTTCACGAAAGCACAAACAGTGTCTAATCTCACGGGGTCACATCAAGATCCAAAATAGACTGTTTGAGATTATGGGGATGAGCGTATGGTATTCCTACTGCCGTGATTTTACCATTTGCTACTAACAATTCCTTAGACAAGCCTTGCCATCCTTATTTGAACAAGATTCCTGGTTAGAGGAAGTGCTTGTAATCAGAAGCTAGGATTACAAATTACGGATTAGTATAAGGGAGTGTGTTTGAGTTTTGTCTCTACACACAATGTATGATTTTTGGGAACAGGGAGCAGAATAGAGCGTAATGAAAGCAGAAGTGGCATCTTATGGATTTATCTTGGCGATCGCCCATAACAACAGACTTAATTACCGCACGTACAATAGGGTTGGGACAAATTGCTCTCTGTAGCGAAAATATTTATTGGAGTGAGCTACGACCATCAGAGTCAGGTAAAAATGTCATAGTGCGCCAGGGTGCAAATGGTGAAACTCAAGATATCACGCCTACTAGCTTCAACTTGCGTACCCGTGTGCATGAATATGGCGGCAGTTCTTTTCTTGTGGTGAATGGCACTCAGCAAAGATTTGACCAGAGCTAGCAAGGGCAGGTAGTCAATGTCACCGACTAATAGGGCGATCAACTGCTAAGGTTTAACCTAGAGAGATAACCAGGGCAAACGCATCTAAATTACTCTTGATCGCAATGAAGGTTAAGAACCAACGAAAAAATAAGGATTTCGCGTTTGATTATTTTTTAAGCCCCAAAAAGTAAAGGTTAATGATATTATTTTTAACTCTATTGAGAATAAAGCTTGCTTATTGACATGATGCGGCCGCCCTGGAGAGATAACCGATAAAATTGAGCCGCATATCTTGGTTCAACTTCGGGCTGACTCAAGAAAAATTCGTCCTAGCAACCTGTGCCACTGTTGCAACTAACTCCTGTGGTTCAAAAGGTTTACAAATAACCTCTTGAAATCCTGCATCCATTGCTGTGTTAAAGTATTCTGGATATACATAACTTGTAAGAGCTACGGCAGGAAGAAACCCTCCATTTAAGGCTTCTTTATTTCTAATGAAGCGAATTAGTGAATAACCGTCTTTGCCAGGCATACCGATATCGCTGATCACAACATCAGGTTTCCACTCTTCTATTACCTCTATGGCATTATCCACAGATGTTGCCGTCTTGATTTTTGCTTGGCAATCCTCAAAAATAAACCTAACTATGCACAAAGAATCGTCATTACTATCTACGACGAGTACCCGTAAACCATTAACAGATGGCGATTGACTTTGCGGTATTTGTACTAAAAGCACTGTCTCTTCTAAATATGAATTAAAAAAACTTTTTAACAAAATAGATCAACCTCCTATTTGGTAATCACAATTAGGGGCCTTAATAAGCAGAGCGTTGACTATCTGCGTTTAGATATCTTCATTAACAAATCAACATGACATTAATCTAGATAGCTTTAAATTTAGACCCGCTTCGCTCCCGTAGTCGGTTCGTTAGCGTACATTAAACTCCAAAGTAGCAAAACTTTTCTCAGACACGGTTAGGGGAGACCGTTCTAAAATTTAGCATCTTTGCAGAAAAAGGGGCTGGTATCTTTTTTCAGAGTAAGTGCCTTAGTGACTTAGCTCCAACAGAGCTACAACGCTGCTCCCGCATTGATTTTGTGCTGACCGCAGTCGAGAAAAGCTAGCTCTGTGTATCTAGTAACCGAGCGTATTCGTTTTTGACAATGGAATAACATTGACAAGATGTATCCTCCAAATCCTGTCGATTCAAAATGTTAATAGTGCCACGCTTGTAGCTAATCATCCCAGCTCCACTAAGCGTGCCTGCTGCGACTGTGACACCAGAGCGGCGGCAGCCGAGCATCTGAGCAATAAATTCTTGAGTCAGAGGGAATGTATCTGATTGCATACGGTCAGAAACCATCAACAACCAACGAGCGAGTCGTTCTTCTACTGTATGCAAACGGTTGCAAGCTGCCGTTTGTGTGACTTGGGTAAACATTGCCTGCGTATAGCGCAACAGCAAACTTTGAAGCTCTCCACCTCGATTGAATTCGGCTATTAGTTGCTCTGCCTCCATTCGCAAGCTACCGCCTGCAACCTGCACAAACGCGGTTGTAGTTGTAGTCAAGCCGCCCAAAATAACTGCAAGACCTACCATACCATCATTGCTTACCATACCTGCTTCGACGGTGGAGCCATCTTCTTGATTACAAACCAAAGAAACTATTGCGCGATCTGGAAAATAGACGTGTGTTATAGGTTTATTAGCTTCGTAAAGAACTTGCTTGAGTTCAAGATTTACTCTTTCTAGGTGTGGAACTAAGCGTTGATACTCTGCATCACAGAGAGCTAAAAGTAGCTGATTTCTTGTCGGTCGATGAGATTGCTTAGATGCTGGCATAGTTCCCCCATAGCGCACAATTGTGCTTATAAAAGCAACGTTTTGGCATAACAGGTATCCAGGAACTAGCCCCAATATGTCAAAAATTAAATATCGAGTGGCGTTGCAAGCTTTACTACTTACAACGAGAGCGTCTGCTTATGCAGGTACGATAGGTCTTTGCTTTATCTATTCCTCTACTTCTATATTACGCACACTCCACCTGAGACTTCTGTTCGGTTTCGCACAAAGGAGTGTTTAAGCACTTTGCATATGATAACTTTTGCAGATAACCCTTGCTAAAAGCCTATCTGTAAAACCGAGCGGCTGGTATTGTTCTGTCCGCCTGGGTATTGAGCCAAAGATTCTTGTGCAGGGAGACGGGAAAATCATTTTCCCTCTCCCTGCTCCCTGCTCCCTGCTCCCTGCTCCCTGCTCCCTGCTCCCTGCTCCCTGCTCCCTTTGTCGAGAACAGGCTGACTCGGTACACTAAGCAATCGAGCATATTCGTCTTTAATCATGGAATAACATTCGCAAGACGTATCTTCCAAGCCTGAGCGATTCAAAATATTAATAGTGCCACGCTTGTAGCTAATCATTCCGGCTCGGCTGAGTCTATTTGCTACCTCCGTAACCCCAGTGCGACGGCAGCCCAGCATTTTAGCAATATATTCCTGGGTCAGAAAGAATGTATCTGATTGCACGCGATCAGCAATGAAGAGTAACCAACGCGCAAGCCGTCGTTCTATGGTGTGTAAGCTATTGCAGGCAAGTATTTGTGTTACTTGGATGAGAAGCCGATGAGTGTAACGCAACAGCAAACCTTGAAGCTCTCCACCTCGGTTGAACTCGGCGATTAGCAACTCTGTCTTCATCATCAGAGAACTGCCCCGAATTTGGACAAATGCAGTTGTATTTGTAGTGTTGCTGCCCAAAATGACGGAAACGCCGACGATGCCATCATTGCCCACTATGCCAGCTTCGACAGTCGAGCCATCTTTTTGAGTAGAAACTAAAGAAACTATTGATTGATGGGGAAAATAAACGTGTGTTATTGGTTCATTAGCTTTATAAAGAACTTGCCCAACTTCAAGCGAGACTTGCTTTAGATGGGGAGCTAGACGTTGGTACTCTGCCGGAGTCATGGCAGCAAGTATTTGATTTTCTATTGGGAGATGAGGTTGCTTAGATACTGACATTGAGAACCTAGCGTGATTGTGTTGATTGAAGCAACACGAATGCCAGCATGAGAGCAGCCAGTAACTAGTCCCAATATGTCAAAAGGTTGTTTTATTCAGAAGTTGTAAACTTTATAACTTACAACCACAGCATCAAAGCATAGATTGATTAACGATGCGTTTAGGATTGATGCAATACTTTCTTTATCATTACACATTTAATGTAACGTTGCATCTGTCCGTTTATGTACATAGTTTTTTCTAGAACAGCGATTCAGTAATCGAAGAACAAAAGAAAAATCAGCCTAGAGTACAGAGGTATTTTTATTCCTGATAAGTGCCTAAACTTTATACAGCAATAACTTTTGCTGCTTTTTCGGATGGCATACCCTATTTAATCAGTTCTGTGCAAAATGTTCTCTCTCTTTCTTCTGCTAACATAAATAAATTATTTGGCATTGCTTAAAAATTGTTCAATGCAAACGCATCTAAAGTATAAAAATCCTTTAATAGCAAGGGTTTCGACGTTTTTCAATCTAGCTTATTTTTTCATCAAGATTCTTATACAGCAGGGGTTTCAGAAATACTGCTGTGCGGCGGTATCCTGGGCTGATGTTTTCCACTACTTTAGTAGTTCTGGAGTTGGCGCGAACTCTTGAAGGTGTTTGCCTTTCCAGTTTTTGGGGACATCCATTTGACTGAAATTATGCTTCAAAACAGCAATCCACTTGGCAATCGACTATGGGTTCTTCACATATTTACGTCATATAGCGAAAGCACCAGTACGGGAAATATTAAAAGTGTTGATCTGATGAAATAATGTTCATTTTCAATAAAAAATAAGGATTTTCAATATCATATAATAACAAATAACTAGCTATAAAATTATAAAGTTTACTATTAGGCTATGAGCTAACGGAGTTTAAGATTGCAGTCCAAGCTTTTTAAATATTATAATCTCCGATATTGAATTTTACTCAGTTTAAATTAAACAATAAAAGATAAAAAAATAACAGCTATTTTTATAATTAAAATAACTTTAAATTGAAATTAAAGTATATGTCAGCTAGAAAAGTCTTGATTGCCACTAAAACTTACCCATCAATTAGCACTAAATATAAGGAAACAGTCTGTACAGCAGGAATCTTATTAAGTGAAGATGAAAAGCCACAGCAATGGATTCGCATATATCCTATCCCCTTTAGGTACATGGATTATGATAAGCGCTATCCTAGATGGTCTATTATTAGGGCTGAAATAAGTAAAGATGAAAAAGATTCTAGATTGGAAAGCTTTCGGGCTAATCATTCAACTATAGAAATTATTAGAAAAATTGATACCTCAAACAACTGGCAAGAGAGAAAATCATTACTATTACCGCTTAAATTCGACTCAATTGAACAAATAAAAGAACAGAATAAGTCATTAGGAATAATTAAACCCCGAAGTATAAAAAGATATTACTGTAAACCAACCGAACGCGAATGGCAACCTAAACAACAAGCAGTGTTAGACCAACTTGATTTGTTTGAGGAATCGATTGATCTAGAAAAAATTCCTTACCAATTTGGGTATGAGTTTACTGATGAGGCAGGAGATCAGCATAAATATTCTATAAGTGATTGGGAAATTATGCAATTATATAGAAACTGTAGGGATAATTCTCAAGCAACTAATTTATTAGCAAAGGAACAGGAATCTTTAAATAAAGTCAAACAAAAGTTAGAGGGGTTTATTATAGATAAAGATTTACATTTTATAGTTGGTAATTTAAAAAATCACAGAAAATCGTTTATGATTATTGGATTATTTTACCCAAAAATAGTACAATTACAACAATTAAGTTTATTTTGAAATGGGGAAAATGAATCATAACGCTGAAAATATAGAGCCGTTAATTTTGACATTTGGGTATGGAAATCGTAAAAATTATGACGAGTTTTTAAAATACCTAGAAATGTTTCATGTCAACTGTGTTGTGGATGTACGTTCTTCCCCTCGCGCTTGGAGTAGAAAGTGGTATGGAACAGCAATTGACAAACTTTGTAATTCCATAAATGTTAAATATATTTCTCAAACTGCATTAGGTAACACATCTGGGAATAAAAATTGGATTCCTCCTAATCAAGAAGAAGCAACGTTGGCATTATTAGAAATTGCTCAAATTGGGCAAAAGGAAACTATTCTTTTACTATGTGCAGAATTACAAAGTGCAAAATGCCATCGGGTATCTGTTGCAAATCAATTACATGAACTTACAGGCATTGCAGTCAAACATTTAGAATAACTTCACTTCCGAGCGACCGCTTGTTTATACTCGCACTTTTCAGCGAATAAACCTTTTTATTACGCTTTATATACGCGAAAACAAACTTAATTTAACTAATCCCATGTCCTCACTACAAACTTAACACTATAGCTATGATAATCTCCTCGATCAACAGCCATTATAGGAAATCAAATGACTCTTATTGAGCGACAGTTTATAATATTCCATAAAGATGATTAGAAAAAATGGTTAAGCCTAAAAATGTGTATCGTGGACACTCAATGGAAAAAGTTGGTCACGGTAAAAGAACGGTATTTAAAACAACTATCAACGAAAAAGAATGGTCTGCCGTGACTGAATTAGAGGTAAAAACAGCAATTGATGCTTGGATTGATCAAGGAATAGAGCCGAATGGCACTGAAATAAGACAAAACCCATGATTGATAATGGTTTGGAGAAATGAAACCCAAATTGTGATTTATCAGTGCAGAGCGGATTCTAAGTAACACT
>NZ_JACJQM010000169.1:0-9280 GCF_014696655.1 Nostoc sp. FACHB-888
CCTGCTACTTATTCTCTCATAAAATTTTTCTTGGAATCTACTTGATTAGTTACTATCAACAATTCCAAAAAGGGCTGATTTTAAAACGCCTTTTTATAGTACTAAAGTACCAGTGATTAGCGATCGCCTGTGCCAGTTGCGTAAGTCCTGTTAACGGCTGCTACTCCTCAGAGATTTGTGGTGCTGCACGCCTTTATGAAGAAATACGACGGCGCTATCAAAGATAGAGACAAAGAACCTGCAAGAGTGAGATTGCGTGAATTGCAGCAGAGGGAAGAGTAATGAAAAAGCCTAATTTTCAAGCTTGGTTGCAACAGAAAGTCAGCGACGAACCAGAGGTGATTTTGGCGGGAAAGTTAGAGTATTTACGCCTATATCTTACCGATGCCATGCGGGAAATACGTAATAAAGCAGGATTGACTCAGGCGCAGCTAGCGGAAAAACTTGGAGTAAAGCAGGCTGCGGTGTCCAAACTAGAGTCAGCGTTAAAAGAACATGAGTTGGAATCAGTACTGCACTATTTACACGCCTTGGGTGCAGATTTGCTGGTAACCGTCAAACAAGGGGATGACTTATATCAAGCCAGTGATAACGAAGGTGTATTGCTGGTAGATGTACCAGATGTAGTTTTCCAAAAGGCATTGGCGGCAAACATGAGCGTGCGGGAATATGTGCGTGTAGCCGTTGAGAAGTTTTCTAGCGAGGATAATAGACTGAGAACAGCTTTGGTAAAACTGCTGGAAAGTGACGATTCGGTAGCGCTGAAAGTGAGAGAGCGTTTAGGTTTAAGAACAATCCAAGAAATTGCGGCTGAGTTGGAAAAATGTTTGAGTCTATCTGAAGAAGAAGATAGGATTTTTGCTGTGAAAAATGTTTTAGCTGCTAATGTAGCGTGTGGAGAAAGTAATCGCGGAAGTAGTGATGAAGTTGATGAAATTGAGTTGTTGGATTTAGCTGAAGAATTGCTAGAAAAGTTGGCAGATATTTAGGATGACACAGACTACAGTCTACCTTGGTGCTACACCTCCAATCTCAAAATGGGGAGTTTTTCACCTATCGCTTAGACTGATAAAATAATATTAAAAATTTCAGCGACCAACTCCAGTTTTGAGGTTTATCATTATTTGCAAGCCCAAGAAATTAAAAAACAATTAAGATTACTAATTGAGGAAGCGTCTGTCATAGATCTTGATTTAGCGAAAAGGTTAGAAGAGATAAATCGCTGGGTGAAAGATGTCAAACCGGGTTCCCTGACTGCTAAAAGATTTGTCATCCTGTTTTTGCAACAAATAATCCAAGATGCTGAAGTTTGGCTGAAACTTAAATCATTACCATCTGAAGAAGAGCAGCAATCAGCTTTAATAGTGCTGAATCCAACTTTAAAATATTGGTATGGCTACTTGTTTCCTAAATGGTTGAGTGAAAACGACCCTAAATTTTATATCTGGAAACGAAAGCTGATGGCGGGGGAGTTCAATCAGGAGGATGCTCAATTAATTGACTCTATTGCTAATAATATTAAAAGTTGTGGCGGGACAATTGTACTACGCTATATTGCAGACCTGTCTATGGCAACTGATATAATTGTTAGCAGTACCCAAGAGAGTCCACTATATATTCAACTCACTAGCGTTTCAGAAGAATTTTCTCAAGAAAAGTTTGATGATTGGGAAAATACCCTAATTTTTTGGGCAATAGATAGAGGATTATTTTTAAGTTACAATCCCCGTGCAAGTGATTTTGTGAATCAGATAGTCAACATATTATTGAATAACAGCGATAATCTTAGTATAGGTAGTTATTTAAAATTTAATTTATAGTTGTCGGTCACTTTCATTTCCTGGATTTGTATAGCCACATTATTACTTAACAAAGTGAGTCCTTATGGTTCTGGAAAAACAATCTGGCCGTCAACAGAGATTAGACAACTTTTTAGAAGCTGTAGAAGCTGCTCAAAAAGTACAGGATGACATCATGAAGTATGGGCTTGAAGCCGCTCATTTATATTGTGATGATGTTGATGGAGATTGGCTAGAAACATGGGGAGAAGACGAAGATGGGCAGCAAAGTTTTGTAGAATTAGTGACTAATTTCCTGCAAAGTGATGACTTGATAGCGGTGAGGGTAAGAAAGCAGTTAAAAGATAAATCGTTCCAAGAGATTGCTGTTAATTTGGAAAAATGTCTGAGTTTATTTGAAGAAGACCAGATTTTTGCTGTGAAAAATGTATTAGCGGGTAGTGTGGCAGTTGGAGAAAATAATCGCGGGAGCAGTGATGAAGTTGATGAAATTGAGTTGTTGGATTTAGCTGAGTATTGCTGAATAAGTTGGCAGATATTCGTAATTTATATTATTCATAATCAACTTTTTTATAAATGTCAAGCAAGACACATCTAACGAATCTGACAAATTAGCTAAATACTAAATTAATGCATCTGCTTACTGTGATTTACTGAATAATAATCACTCAGAAAAATGGGATTTAGCAATAAATATTTATAATGAGGTATTAGAAGTAATAAATCAAAATAGTTTTTTTAAAGAATGGGCATATACTCAAATGAATTTGGGTATTGCATATAATAAAAGAGTTCAGGGAGACCCACAAAAAAATTTGCAATTGGCAGTTAAATCTTGCTATGATTCTTTAAAATTTTATACCCGTGAAAATTATCCATTTGTCTATGCCATACTTCAGAATAACTTGGGTAATGCTTACCGCGACCAAGGTTTAACGACTATAGCAATAACCCATTATGGATTAGCCCTAGAAATTCATACACCTGAAATCTATCCTGCTGAAGCAGTTATAACTGCTCACAACCTTGGAAAAACTGCTTTTAAATCAGGACTTTGGAAAGAAGCTATTGATGGCTATATTATTGCTATTCAAGCAATAGAAACTAGGCGCAGTTGGGTAAAATCCGAATCACGCCGTCAAGAAATTCTAGAAGAATCCATCGGCATTTACGAAAGCATGGTGCAAGCTTGCATCAACGCCGGAGAAATAGAAAAAGCTTTTGAATATTCAGAGCGATCGCGTTCCAAACGCCTGGTAGACTTAATGGCAAGCTACAATCTCTCTCAAGGCGGCGAAATTCCCCCAGTAGTTGAGGAGTTATTGCAGCAGTATGTAGAACTGCAACAAAAAATTGACCAAGAACGCCAAAGCCATAAATCTGAAAATAATCGCAGTGATACACGCGCTATTTGGGAAGAACGCAATCAAAAAATTATATTTTTAGAAACACAAAAACAACAAGTTTGGGAAAATCTCAGACGTGAAGATCCCGTATTAGCTGGTGAAATTCAAGTAAACTCCCTCAGCTTGTCAGAAATTCAAAATCTAATTGACCAATCCAATACAGCTATCCTCAGTTTCTACATTACAAACAGCGACACACATATTTTTATTGTGCAGCAAAACCAAATTACTCTCTACACCTGCACAGGACAGGGGTTAGAAGCGTTGCAAGGCTGGATTGAGCAGAATTGGTTATTACCTTATAGGTATGATCCCAAAAAATGGGAAACTCAAATTAACAGTAATCTATGCGGACTAACTGAACGACTGCAAATATCTGAACTCATATCCCAACATCTTCAAGGAATAGAACAATTAATTTTAGTCCCTCACCTGTTACTGCATCAGATTCCCTTCGCTGCTTTGCCCACAGGAGAATATCAGGAATATTTAGGAGATAAATTTCTAATTCGTTATACCCCAAGCTGCCAAATTTTAGAATTTTGTCAGCAACGCGACAATGTAGGAACATTTAATGAAATATCTCTACAATATGGAACTGTGGAAGATGCCGAAGATAACCTTCCTTCCACCAGATTTGAAGGCGAAAAACTCGCCCAAATGTATAACATTCCACCAGAAAACAGATTAATTGGCAGCAGTCAAGCCACTTGTGAAAACTATCGACAATTAGCAAAACAAGTTAATGTACTCCATTCCTGCCACCATGCCATATCTCGCCTCTATAATCCTTTAGAATCTTGTTTAAAATTAGCGGATGGTGATATTACTTTGGGGGAATTAAGGACACCCAGTTGGCGTTTGCCTCAGCTTGTAGAAGTGTTTCTCTCTTGCTGTGAAACTAACTTGGATACTCCTTCCCTGACTGATGATATTCTGACTCTTGCCACAGGTTTTTTGTGTGCTGGTGCTAGAAGTGTCGTCAGTACTCTTTGGGTAGTAGATGATTTAGCTACAGCATTATTTTCCATTTTTTACTACCAGCAGCGACAAGAAGGTAAAAATCGTCCTGAAGCTTTACAGCAAGCCCAAATCAAACTGCGCGAACTTAAGAAAGAGGAATTTTTGAGGAGGAAGGATATTAAAAAACTATACAATCACGCAAAAACTGAATTTGAAGAAGCGCAGAGTAAAAGATTCCAATATGAGCGACGTTCAGCAGAATGGTTAAAATGGACTCGTAAATTTC
This sequence comes from Nostoc sp. FACHB-888, assembly GCF_014696655.1. NCBI lineage: Bacteria > Bacillati > Cyanobacteriota > Cyanophyceae > Nostocales > Nostocaceae > Nostoc > Nostoc sp. FACHB-888. The sequence continues at coordinate 4,455 of NZ_JACJQM010000169.1, forward strand.
TAAAGTATCAGAAGCTTAAAAATCAAATTGAGGTGTTAGAAAAGTCCATAGAGGAATTTCCCTTTTCCGCTCCTCATTACTGGGCTGCTTTTATTTGCCACGGTTTACGGTGAAAAAATAATATTGGCGTAATTACTCGCCCTTCTCATCAACCTGATTCAGATTTGGTAAGAATTCAGGATTTAGAGTTTCACCTAAAGTGTAAGGGTATACTTCTGGAAAAACTTGCTCACCTAACTCAGTTTCTCGAATTGCTAAAGCTAAACCTAGTTCATAAATAGTCAGGAAAACTTCATCGAGATAGGGTTTCAAACTAGGGCTATCTTGCAGAAGCAGCTTAATTTGAACACGTTGCTCTCGAATTGTACCCAACCAGCTATTACTACGTTTTTCAGCTTGAAATTGCCCTTTCAGCAAGTGTCTTAGCAATACTCCTAGCCGATTTCTCAATTCTTGCCGTTCTCTTCTACCTAAAGTTTCAATTTCTTCAATTAGGTTGATTGTATCTAATTGATTCCACTGTTGAGCTTTGAGCAAGCTAGCCTGCTCTTGAGTCCAACCATAGAAATCTGTTTTATACAGGTGAGATGCGTACATCTTTTCAAGGGTCATAAGTTTCTACCTAGCAAAACCCTATAATGACTTTCTTTAGTGAGCGATTCATTGCTCATAGCAAGGTTTATCAGGACTAAAGTCCTTACTACAAACTTGAATTTATTTACGCCTAACTATTTAAAAAAATATTGTGTGGCGCGATGCCTACGACGGCAAGCTACGCACCACACAATATAAAATCATCTAGAATCTAATAATTAATTCGCTACCTCAGCCACCTCAATCACGCGCCCTTCATAGTCCTTGACCAAAAAATTCAGGGGCTTCTGGTTGCGAATCTTGAATTTCAAGCCGCGCACTTCGACTCGCATTAAAATCATTTCCAGGCAGTCATGGTCAAAGCAAACGTGGCGTTGCTGATTTTTGCTACCTAAACTCGCACCAGTAATAACGTGTAGCTGGGTGTTTTTCTTCAATTGATACCATAGCCCATCGTTGGCATTATTCATCATTTTGCTAGACAAACTCGGCCCAGTAGACATATATAACGGATCAATCCCAGTGGCGCCGATGGTTTGTTCGTAATTGTAGTAGTAGTGCAATGGCACCTCAGCTGCTGGCAAATCTAGCAGCCCTTCATACAACTGTCGGGCAATCTCCAAATCCGACACCATTACAGTGTGTACTTTTGGGGCACTGGTGAGAAACATCCACATTGCGCCAGCGTAAGCTGCTAGCAGCATCACCATAATGCCTTGAGTGGAGAACAGGCTATCTAAGGGCAGAGAAGGCAGAAAGGAGCCTAACGTAAGGGGACTGAGCAGGAACGATATCACACTAACTGCTATAACCATGAACAAATAAGGATTCTATAAGGGAGCCGATTTTATGATTGTCGATTAAGACTAAAATTAAGTCTTTGTTTCTAGTTTATCAATACTCAAGTAGTCTGAGTTTGGGCTACAAACTGGGCAACACCAAGATATTATGCGATTAACTACGGGAGTGCAATTCTCAAAACTATTTTAACAACTATCAATTGAAAGGCTTATGCAAATTCCTCATTTCCCGGAAGCTAATCACCCACTGGTGAAGTCGCTGTTTCATCACAGTGACCATGAACTCCTGACTTTGTTTCAGCAAAATCCAGATGCCGGAAAGTACTTTACAGTGATTTTTTGCCGTTATAGTCCCATAGTGTATACCTTAATTCGGCATTCGGCGCGATCGCCTGTGCAGGCAGATTATCTGTTTGCCCTCACTTGGCGACATATCTACTACGAACTCGGTGGGCTAAATTTAACTGCCTCTGAATCAGGTGAGGAAGCCTTAACCATGCAAAATTGGTTAATTAATATGACAGCTTTCTGTATTAACGAGATTAAGTTACCACCCACAGAAGCAATTCATTATTCTCTACAAGCGACTTCGCCGCCACTATGGTGCTATGTAGAACAAGCATTAGACCAACTACCACCTGTTTTGCGATTAATCGTGTTAATGGCTCAAACTTTCCACTGGAGCGAAACTAGAATCGCCGCCTATCTGCAAGCCGAAGGAGAAGCGATCGCTGCAAGCGAAGTAGCCAATTTTCTCCAGGAAGGCTATCGTATGCTAGAGGACAAATTACCCACAGATATCCGCGCCATATACTTTGGGGAAGATTCTGCTAAATAATAACTTAAGTGTAAACGCTTATATTGTTTGTCTTCAATTTAAAAACTTAAAACTTCTTCTTAGACCTTCTACTTAAACCCGCAACTTTACGGGTAATTTTTATGAAACAACGGCTTGTATTTCCCAGGCAAAAACTAGGCTTAGTTTGTGTAGGTGCGATTTCTCGTTTCCAAGTGCTTTTACACAGTTTTTTAGTATTTACTTTTTTGCTGAGTCCTATAGTGGCGGGTGCGGTTGATATTACGCAACAACTCCACCGTCCTTTAAATAGTTCTGTTGGGCAACAATCAAGAGATGAAGCAGATAGTTTGCTGAGTATCGGTGAACAACAATACGCCTCAGGATATGCTGGTAAAACAATTGTATCTTGCTTGCGGGCACTGGAACTATATCACTCAATTGGCGACTTGAAAGCACAAGGTTTGGCTTACAATTTGCTTGCTAAGGCTTATGTTCAGCTAGGTAGTTTAAAAGAAGCAGAGGATGCTTTACGAAGAGGATTAGCGATCGCTCGTGACACTAAAAACTTTCAAGCTCAGATTTTTGTGCTGAATAATATTGGTACATTTTTCTTGCAACAAGGAGAATTTTCTACTGCTGGTAAAACTGTTGAAGATGCCCTTGCAATTGCTCACAATGTCAAAAATATTGAAGGTCAAGGACTATCTTTAAGCAATTTAGGTTTGGTAAATGCCAGGTTGGGAGAGTATAATAAAGCGATTAAATTGTATGAAAAAGCTTTAATTTTCCGCCGTCAGACTGGCGATGCTATCGGTGAAGCAAATACCCTAAATAATTTAGGTGATGCTTACTTAGCATCTGGGAATTATCAGGATACGATTGGCACTTATGGGGCGGCAATGCAGATAGCTAAAACTAACCGCGATCGCACTAATGAATTACGAGCAATTGACGGTTTAGTTACGGCTCATACTGCTGTGGGACGTTATGAACGGGCTTCTGATTTACTAGAGCAACGTTTAACACTCGCTAAAGAATTGCAAAATTTGCGAGAAGAATTAAAATCTTTTGAGTCTTACGCTCAGTTATACAAGCAACAAGGTAATTACCTAACTGCCCGCAATTTTTACGAAAGGGCAATTATACTAGCACGGACATTAAAAGACAGCAAACAAGAGGTGCAATTGCTGGATCAGTTAACTAAAATGCTTCAGCGAAAGTAGGAATTATTCAATCTTAGATTTTGAATTTTAGATTTTGGATTAAAGCAGAAATCTAAAATTGGCAGAATTTACTCTTTAATTAACATGAGTTCGACGGCTCAGATCATGTCCACCAAATTACCTAACGAAAAGACCTCTCTCTGCTTTTATTACGCAAAACCTTCCCTCTCCAAATTGGAGAGGGACAGATTTGAACTTTAGTTCAAATCAGGGAGAGGTTCATCGAACTCACGTTTGATTAATTCAAGAAGACTAAACCATTTTGTTCAATCCTCATAGCACTTTTACCTTGTGCTACATCGGTGGCTTCGTCAAATCTAACTTCTAAACTTCCTGACTCTGACGAGGACTGTGGTGTTACCGTCAACTGTCCGCCATCTTCACGTTGGAATGTTACAGTTACTGGTGCGCTTAAACTTTGTAATGTCACATCAGACTTACCTGGTAGCGATCGCGGTGCCGTATCGCCAATTACTTGGTAGGTTACATTAGTCGCAGTTTCATTTACCAACCTGATATTAACTCTACCATTGGCTAGTGCGATCGTAGCGCTGGGGGCTTGTTGCTCACTGGGTAAAGGTGGTTGAATTATTGAAGTATTTGGGCTTCCGGGCGTTAGAGTTTGCTCACCTGGGGCTGCGGTTGCTGGGCTGACACCAGGTTGTGATGAAGTCGAAGGTTGCGTTCCCTGGGGTGCTTCACCGCCGACACCTAATGTTGTTTGCTCTTGTGATGGGTTAGCAGAGGCGGGAAGAAGCCCTTGAGCGGCTAGTCTTTGAGTTAGCGCATTCGCAGGACATCCCTGCGGTACCACAACCCGACTGTTATGTGGTTCTTCGTAGAAAATTCTCGGGCAGGGATTAATCTTGGGAGTAGATTGTTGTGCTACTGATTGTTGTGCTATTGCTTGAGGAATTGCTGGCAGAGTGATCAATAATCCACCACATATAGCGCCAAATAACTCAACAGACTTGCGAAGATTTTGAAAATTCATATTCATTCTTAACTCCTGATACAATTCGATTTGTCTTTTTTTAAAGAAAAGTTTATCAAACAGCAAATTTAATTAGCGGCTAATCTATTGGCGATTACATCTAAAAACTAACAACCCAGACGATTTTTTATCTCTAACTATAGGTTCAGAAATAAGAAATAATTAGACATAATCTCTCATTCTAAAGTTTGACAAACTAAATTAATTAGGGATTTCCAACAAATAAATTATTCAATTTTGTAAGGTGGACATCTTGTCCGCTCTTAATTACAGGTGGGCGAGACGCACATTCTAAAATAACTAGTTGAATATTTTTTTATCAACGAAGGCAGGAGTTAGGGGGCAGTTCAAGAGTAGAGGAAAACTGACCCCTAACTCCTGCCCGTGACCGGAGGGAACTTGGGTTTAAGACCCCC